>NZ_AOMB01000033.1 GCF_000336675.1 Halococcus hamelinensis 100A6
GGAGGCGTTCAACGTCGGTAGCGGGGAACAGGTGAGCATCGCCACCCTCGCCGAGCACGTCCGGAACGCCATCGACCCCGAGATCGAGATCGTCCACACCGGCCCGCGTTCCGGCGACGTTCGTGCGAGCTGTGCGGACATCTCGAAGGCCGAAGCCGAACTCGGCTACGAACCGACACGGGACATCGAAACCGGGATCGGGTCGCTCGTCCAGTGGAAACGACGTCTCCCCGTCAACCGAGGGTGAGGGTCGGACGTCACAGCGCGAAAGCTCACGAGACGAACCTGTCGGAACCGGTCTTCCCGTTCGGCGGGAAAGCGACCGGAAGACTGCTCCCTGCGACACACGAACGCTTCCTTCGGCCCGCGAGGACAGTCCTCGGCACAGCACGTGGGATCCGGCGTACGTATCGCTCGGAACGATCGGGGCTGGGAGAGACCCGACGAAACCGCCTCTCCCGGGCGACCACGCGACCGGTCTCGAACTCGTGGTCAGAACCACACCCGGTGGTCACGACAGCGCTATGTGAACACTTGCCCAAGTACGGGTGTGTTCAGTGAGTGGCTAGAACGACCCCGTTTGCGAGCGGGCGGCGACGTCGAAGAGCGGAGCGCGACGTGGCTCGAACTGTTCTACGACCTCGTGTTCGTGGTGACGGTCGCCGAACTCGTCGGGCTTCTCAGCGCCGGTAGCTCCCCACCGAGCGTGTTCGCGTACGTTGCATTGTTCGTCCCCGTGTGGTGGGGTTGGATCGGCTCGACGTTCTATGCGACCCGCTTCGACACCGACGACCTCGCTCACCGACTCATGACCGCGGTCGAACTCTTCGCGGTGGTTGCACTCGCGGTCAACGTCCACGGGGCGTTCGGCGAGACCTCCCGTGGATTCGCGCTCGCCTATGCGGTCCTCCGGGGCGTCCTCGTCATCAAGTATATCGGTGCCAGTCGAGCCGTTCCCGAGGCACGGCCACTCACGATACGATACGCACGCGGCTTCGGTCTCGACGCCGGCTTGTGGTTCGCATCGGTGTTCGTCCCGCTCCCCTATCGCTTCGGTCTGTGGGCGCTCGGTCTCCTGGTCTCGTTCGGCACGCCCATCACCGCGGGGAGCCTCCACGGCGAACTCCCACCCCACGCCTCACACCTCCCGGAACGATTCGGGTTGTTTACCATCATCGTCCTCGGCGAGTCGGTCGTCGGGCTCGTTCACGGCGCGAGCGAACAGACGTTTTCGCTCCTCGCGTTTCTCGTCGGCGCGTTCTGCGTTGCAGTGGTGTTCAGCCTCTGGTGGATATACTTCGACAATCTCGATGGTGCGGCCATCCGGGCGGCGGTCGCAGCGGGGCGCACCGCCGACTACCAGCGCTGGCTCTACGCCCACTTCCCGCTCGCGGTCGGTCTCGCCGCCGTTGGCGTCGGGATCGACCATCTCCTCGTCGCCGATCCAGCTCTCCGGCTACCGGCGGCCGACCGCTGGCTGCTCTGTGGCGCGCTCGCGGTCGTGTTCTCGGCCATCGGGCTCATCCACCGGACGACCGACGCCTGCGCTAACCGTCCCGTACGAACCCAGTCGTTACATCGCTTCGGCGGCGCAGGTGCGGTGCTCGTCGTCGCCGTCCTCGGTGGACCGCTGACGCCGTTCGCGGTCGCCGGAGTTCTGGTGGTCATCTGTGTGACACAGGTCATCCTCGACCTGCGCGAACGGGAGTCGACAGCCGAGTTCTCGGTCGGTGGATAGCCATTCCCGTAGGAGCGACTCCCTCGAGGAATGTCGTACATCGGCCGTGAGCCGTCACTGGCATGGCTGAACTCCTCGCCCCGTTCTCCCGGTTACGGGTCTTTGTCGTGACTGGTGATCATGTGTCCGGCCTCCTGATATGGGCCACACAGCGCGTCAGAGGACTGACGACAGGCGATCTCCGTGAGCGAGCGCGAAGGGGTGGCCAGCGAGCCCCGTTCGTTCGTGGTATCCGCTGTGGATCCGATGGCTGTATCGGGGAGATAGCGCCACGCGACCACCCCCAGCACGAGACAGCCCGCGGCCGCGAGCGCCGCGTTAGCGAAATAGCCCGGTCCGAAGGCGGTGAAGACCACACCCGCGAGCGCCCCGCCGATGGCGAACCCGATCTGCCCGGTGGCGGCCGTGAGGCTCATCAACGACCCACGGTGGTCGCCAGGAACGAGTTCGGTCAGGAGAGCTTGGAACGAACTCCCGCGCGAGGCGAACAGTGCCATCGCAACGAAAAAGACGACGTAGATCGGCCACAGATCGGCGGCCACGAACGGTGTGACGAGGATCACCAGCGTGACCACGAGCGAGGCACCGACGATGACCGGTTTGCGGCCGACACTATCGGACAGCCGTCCGGCCTCCGGCCCCGCAAGGACGTTCCCGACCCCACCGACGAAAAAGAGGAGCGCGATCGTGCCACCTGTGGCCCCCAGCGTAGTTTCGAGCCAGAGCGGAAGGTACGCAATGTACAACGGAAAGCTCAAAAACACCAGCGCGAACATGAGCGAGGCCGCCCCAACACCGGGGCGTCGAAGCAGGTCGGTGTACTCTTCGATCGCGGTCCGGACACTGAGTGGCGCTTCAGCGCGTTGTGTCTCGGGTTGAGGGACGAACCGCCAGACGAGTACCGAGGCGATACCCATCACGACGGCGAACGCGACGAACGGGGCGCGAAAACCGAACGCATCGGCGAGAACGATTCCGAGGGGGATACCGGCGATCTGACCGGCCGCGAGACCGCTCATGACCCAACCGCTCGCCCAGCCGCGGCGTTCGCGGGGGAAGTAATCACCGACGTACGCGATCGCCGCCCCGTTGAGAATTCCACCGGCCGCCCCGGCGAACGCCCGCACGCCGAACAGCATCGCGAAGCTCTCGACGAACCCGTGCGCGGCGAGCGCGACCGTCATCATGGCGCTCCCGGCCAACAGGATACGTCGCCGACCGACGCGATCCGAAATCGGACCTGCCACGAGCGCGAACATCCCGACGGCGAACGCATAGGCCGTGATGAGCGTTCCCAGGAGACCGGTCGTCACACTGAGCTGTTCGGCGATCCGGGTCAGGATCGGCGCGACGATCATCACCTGACTGGCGAACGAGAACACAACCACCCAGAGCACGAACAGTATCAGGTGGTCGCTGACATCGTCGTGGGTCGGCGCATTCACGCCGTCAGACAGGTGTCCGTAGCGCATAACCCTACCGTCAGACCACCTCGAACGCCTCCATCGGAGTCACACCGAGTATTCGGTGGTGTGTATCGTCGACGACCGACCTCCGGGGCGGTCTCCCGCATCGCTCTCCGACCGCTAACGTGATCTGAGATATCTCCCCTTGGGCAAAACAACTCACCCAGCAGTGAGATGGATGGTCGACGGTTCACCATCGTGAAGAACGAACCCCACGGGGTTGCATTATAAGCCCAGCGACTGAACCGCGAAGCGGACCGATTCGAGCGTACAGTGACCCGAGAAGAGCAATACAGCATCGTCTCCAGCGCCGATCTGTCGCCCGTGGATTTTCTCACCCGGAAAGAACAGTGGCGAGAGTGGGTCCTCCTCGACGGGAACCGATACGTGATCGCCGGTGGACTGAGCGTCGGCTTCGGGGTGTTGACGTTCGCCATCCTGTACGGCCTCGGCGGGATCACGTCGAACACGCAGTCGCTCTTCTACGTTTTCAGTAGCCTCATCGGGGGGAACATCACCCTCATCACCGTCGTCGCGTCGATCAACCAGTTGCTTCTCTCCCAGACGATCCAGACGCCCGGTCAGCTCCAATCGCAGGTGGAGAACATCATCGAGTACCGGTCGGAGGTCGAGGAGGCGGCCGGCGAGATCGCTCCCGCGGAGCCGCTTGGCTTCCTGCAGCTCCTCTTCGAGAACACGCGGGAGGAAGCACAACGCGCCGGCGGTCTCGCGACCGTGGACAGCGACCGAAGCGAGACGGCCATCGACGACCTGGTCGAGGAGCTCACCGATCACATCGACGATATACGCGGGTATCTGGACCAACCGGACATGGAGACGTTCGACGTCCTCTCGGCGACGTTGACGACCAACTACGCGAACCAGATCAACCGTACACGGCAGATCCGCGACGAGTACGACGGACAGCTCTCCGATGCGACGCTCGGGGCCCTCGATACGCTGATCGACCGGCTCCAGGAGATCGACATCGCCCGACAGTACTTCAAGAGCATCTATCTCCAGCGGGAACTGTCGCTCCTCTCGCGGCTGCTCCTCTACGGCGGGATCCCCGCCGAAGCCGCCTCGATGGGTGCGCTGGTTCTCTTCGCGACCCCCGTGACGGGGACGTCCCGGCTGTTCGTCGCCATCGTCCCCGTTCTCATCACGGTCAGTCTGATCCCGTTGGGGCTCCTCCTGTCGTTCATCGTTCGGATCACGACCGTTACCCAGCGAACGGCTGCGACGATCCCGTTCACCACCCCCGGACAGGAGAAGTAAGGTCGCGGTTCCGCGTGACCCGTTCCCGAGGATCGAAACGGGGACGTGTCGGATTTCGCACCGACCAGGGTTCGCCTTCCGGAGCGGGGCGAGGGCGGCTATCGTTTCGTGCATCGAAACCCGATAGCTACCGTCCTGAACCGTCCTCTGTGGGGTCCGTCTCCCGACTTCGAGAACCCGCCGGCCGGAAGTTTTAGGTGTGCCAAAAATCCGAAGTCCTTATTGCTTTTAGGCTTGCCTAAAGAGCTGCATGTACCGGACGAACCACCGAACGGGACGCATCGGAGAAATCGTCGGTCGAGGAGGGGGCCCGCTGTGAGCTACCTCGATGGGGGCAATAGCGAGGTCCTCACACGGCAATCCGAACGCGAATCGAACGCGCGCACGTACCCGCGCCACCTGCCCTTCGCCATCCGTGAGGCGACGGGCGTGACCGTCACCGACATGGACGGGAACGAGTACTACGACTGTCTCGCGGGGGCCGGGACGCTCGCCCTGGGACACAACCATCCCCGGGTCGTCGAGGCGATGGAGCGGGTCATCGACGAGGACCGACCGATCCACACCCTCGATATCTCGACGCCGACGAAGGAGCGATTCGTCGACTCGCTGTTCGAGAGCCTCCCCGACGAGTTCACCGACCGGGCGAAGATCCAGTTCTGTAGCCCCGCCGGAACCGACGCCGTCGAAGCCGCGCTGAAACTCGTCAAAACCGCCACCGGGAACCGAAGCGTGCTGGGATTCCAGGGTGCCTACCACGGCATGACCAGCGGGGCGCTCGGCCTGATGGGCGATGTCGACGTGAAGGGGACGCTCCCCGCTTCGACGGGCGAGGTCCATCACCTTCCGTACCCCTCCAACTACCGTCCGCCGTTCGGCGTCGGTGGCGAGGAGGGCCACCGTATCGCCAGCCGGTACGTGCGGAACCTCCTCGCTGACTCGAAGAGTGGAATTACCGACCCCGCCGGGATGATCCTCGAACCGATCCAGGGCGAGGGTGGGTCGGTCCCTGCCCCCGACGAGTGGCTTCGGGAGATGCGGCGCATAACACGTGAACACGACATCCCACTGATTCTCGACGAGATCCAGACGGGTCTCGGCCGCACGGGCGAGACCTACGCCTTCGAACACGCCGACATCGTTCCCGACGTCGTCACGCTCTCGAAGGCCATCGGTGGCGGCCTCCCGCTCGCGGTCGTCGTCTACGACGAGTCGCTCGACGTCTGGGAACCGGGTGCCCACGCGGGCACCTTCCGGGGCAACCAGCTCGCCATGGCGGCCGGCGAGGCGACCATCGATCACGTCGTCGAAAACGACCTCGCGGAACACGCCGCGGACGTGGGTCGTCGACTGCGCGAGGCGTTCGAAGCGACGGCCGAACGCTTCGAGGCCGTCGGCGACGTTCGCGGGCGCGGGCTCATGCTCGGGGTCGAGTTCGTCGACCACGGGGCCGAGTGGCAGGGACCCGGACCGCACGCCCCGGACGGGGACTTCGCGGAAGCCGTTCAGGCGGCGTGTTTCGAGCGCGGCCTCGTCGTCGAACGCGGCGGGCGGGGGGACGCCACTGCGCGATTCCTCCCGCCCCTGATCGTGACGAGGGCACAGGTCGACGAGATAGCCACCATCTTCGAGGAGGCGGTGGCGGCCGTCGCGGCCGAGCGGTGGGAGGTGACGGCGTGACGCCCGACGAGCTGTTCCTCGGGAGCGACGCGGGCAACGCCGCCTACCGCGAGGCGATGGAATCGGCGACCGAGACCGTCCTCGAAAGCGTCGTCGACGGGGAGAACCCCTATTCAGGGCAACCG
This sequence comes from Halococcus hamelinensis 100A6, assembly GCF_000336675.1. Taxonomy (NCBI): domain Archaea; kingdom Methanobacteriati; phylum Methanobacteriota; class Halobacteria; order Halobacteriales; family Halococcaceae; genus Halococcus; species Halococcus hamelinensis. The sequence goes on from NZ_AOMB01000033.1 coordinate 6,288, forward strand.
CCGGACGTCCTCGCCGAACAGTTCGACGACCCCGTGATCCCGGAGACGGGGGTGGGCCTCGACGAAACTATCGAGGCGGTCGGCGAGCACGTGCTCGCACACTCCGTCGACCCGTCGAACGGCCGCTGTATGGCCCACCTCCAGTGCCCGCCGATGATCCCCGGACTCGCCGCCGAGGCGCTGTTGACCGCGGCGAACCAGTCGCTCGACTCGTTCGACCAGGCACCCGCCGCGACGGTGCTCGAAGGACGCGTCGTCGACGCCCTCTGTGACCTGTTCGACCTCCCGTCAGACGGGGACGGCGTCTTCACCGGCGGCGGCACGGAATCGAACTTCCAGGCGCTGTTGCTCGCCCGCGACCGATGTTGCAGCCAGCGGTTCGACCACGACGTGCAGGCGGACGGACTCCCGGCGAACGCCGATTCGCTTCGAGTGCTCTGTTCGGACGCCGCACACTTCACCGCGAAGCAGGCCGCACACCACCTCGGCCTCGGCGAGAACGCTGTCGTCACCGTGGCGACGGACGACGAGGGACGGATCGACGTGACGGCGCTCGACGCGACGCTCGCGGAGCTCCGCGCCCGTGACCGCGAGCCGTTCGCGCTGGTCGGCACCGCGGGGACGACCGACTTCGGGAGCATCGACCCGCTCTCGGCGCTCGCCGACCGGGCCGGGGACCACGACCTCTGGTTCCACGTGGACGCGGCCTACGGCGGCGCGCTCGCGGTAACCGACCACCGCGCCCTGCTCGACGGTATCGAACGAGCGGACTCGGTCGCCGTCGACTTCCACAAGCTGTTCTTCCAACCCATCAGCTGTGGAGCGCTCTTGCTCCGTGACGGCGACGAATTCGGCTGGATGAGTCGCAACGCCGCGTACCTCAACCCCGCGGGCCACGACGACGCCGGCATCCCGAACCTCGTCGCGAAGTCGGTCCGGACGACGCGTCGGTTCGACGCGCTGAAACCCTACGTCGCGTTTCGCAGCCTCGGGCGGGAGGGGATCGCGGCGCTGGTGGAGTCGACGCTCGAGCTGGCCGACGGGGCGGCAACACTTCTCGACGACGTCGACGACTTCGAACGCCTGCACGAACCGACGTTGAACACGCTGGTGTTCCGCTATCGACCCCACGACGGGATGGACGACCGCGCGGTGAGTCGGTTGAACGCCGCCATCCGGCACGACCTCCTCCACGACGGCCGGGCCGTCGTCGCCCGGACCGAGGTCGACGGCGTGACCAGCCTGAAGTTCACCCTGTTGGATCCGACGGCGACGCTCGACGACGTGGCCGCGACCCTCGATGTCCTCCGGGACCGTGGTGCGTCGGTCGTCGCCGAACGGGGGGCGGTCGTGTGAGCCTCGAAACCGGAGGGGACGAACGCCGCGAGGAGCGCGCACCGGAGCTCGACCCCGAGGCCCGCGCCGACGACGCTACCGTCCACGCGTTTCTCAACTGCTACCTCCGGGAGACGGGCGACTACGAGGTGGTCGACGAGCGCGTCGCCGGGGTCGACCCCGGCGCGGACGGGCTGTTGTGTGCGACGCTCTCCGGACAGGGGGTCGACCTGCTGGCTCCGCTCGCCTACCGTTCCCCGACCGAACGTCACCTGTTCGAGACGCCCGTTCGCTACCGGATGGGAAGCCCGAGGGGGCTCCCCATCGACTCGGCCACGCTCGCCGCGCTGGTGATCAAGGACCTCTCGCTCACGCAGGCGGGGACGGCCGTCCCCGACGAACTGCTCGAACGGGTGCTCCGGAGCAAGCGCGCCACCGAGACGTTCGTCCGGGCGCGTGCCGACGACGAGGAGCGCCTCTACGCCGAGCGGCTGTCGTTCCGCGACGCCGAGCAGGCGCTCGTCTTCGGCCACCACCGCCATCCGACACCGAAGAGCCGGCAGGGGATCGCGGCACGGGACCGCTCGACCTACGCGCCGGAGCTCCGGGGGAGCTTCCCGCTACACTACTTCCGCGCGGACCCGACCCTGGTGTCGGCCGACTCGGCGCTCGACCGGAGCGCCACGCGGTGGGTGACGGACGCCCTCCGTGAGGACCCCGACGTGTCCGAGTCGTTCGTCGCCGAACACGTCGAGAGCGACGACGTCCTCCTCCCGGTGCATCCCTGGCAGGCCCAGTACCTCCTCGATCGACCGGTCGTCGAGGAACGACTCGGCGACGGACTCGAACACCTCGGGGCGGTCGGTCGGGCGTTCTCCCCGACGACGTCCGTCCGGACGCTGTACAGCCCGGCGTCGCCGTTCATGGTGAAGTCCTCGCTGAACGTGCGGATAACCAACTCCCGCCGGACCAACAAGCTGCCGGAGCTGGAGCGGGGCGTCGCCATCGCCGAGCTGCTCGACACCGCGTTCGGCGACGAACTCGCCGCGGCGTTTCCGGACTTCGACGTGATCCGGGACCCGGCGTATCTCGCGCTCGACCTCGGCGACGGCGAGTCGGGGCTGGAGACGGTGTTGCGTGCGAACCCGTTTTCGGGTGTCGACGAGCCGAACGCCACGCCCGTCGTCTCGCTCTGTCAGGACGCCATCGCCGGACGGTCGCGCCTCGGTCGCCTCGTCGCTTCGGTCGCCGACCGGGAGGGCCGCTCGACCGAGGCAGTGAGTGCCGACTGGTTCCGGGACTATCTCCGCGTCTCGGTCCGGCCCGTGCTCTGGCTCTATCTCGTCCAGGGCGTCGGCGTCGAGGCGCACCAGCAGAACACGGTGCTCGAACTCGACGCCGATGGCTACCCCGTGAAGTGTTACTACCGCGACAACCAGGGATTCTACCTCCCCGAGTCAAAACACGCCGACGTCGAGGCGTACCTCCCGGGAATCGGCGAGCGTGCGGGCACCGTCTGTGCCGACGGGATCGCCGACGAACGGCTGCGCTACTACGTCGTCCTCAACAACGCGCTCGGGGTGGTGAACGCCTTCGGGAGCGCCGGCCTCGTCGACGAACGTCGACTGCTGGGGCTGCTCCGGGACGAACTCGAACGTGCTCGCGAACGGTACGACCGACCGAGCTCCGGGCTCCTCGATCCATTGCTCGAATCGCCGACCGTGCCCTGCAAGGCGAACCTGCTGACCCGCTTTCGGGGGTTGGACGAACTGGAGAACGACCTCGAGAACCAGTCCGTCTACACGGACGTCACGAACCCCCTCGTCACCGAACTCGACAGATGACAGGACCCCACACTACTCACTCGACCGACGACGAGTATCGGGCGTACGACCCGGATATCGACCGCACGATATCGCTCCGCCGGGCGACCATCGAACGCGACCTCGACCGACTCCACACCTGGCTGGGGAGCGACCACGTGAAGCCGTACTGGGACCTCGACCTCCCGTTACCGTCGTTCCACGATCGCCTCCAGGCGAAGCTCGCGGACGACCACCTCACGCCGTACGTCGGCTGTCTCGACCACGTCCCGATGAGTTACTGGGAGTGCTACTGGGCCGCCGAGGACGACGTCGGCAACCACTACGACGCCGACCCCGCCGACCAGGGCGTCCACCTGCTGATCGGTCCCGAGGAGTATCTGGGGCACGGATACGCGTCCGCACTGCTGCGGGCGGTCGTCGCCATGCAGTTTGCCCACGCCGACACCGACCGGGTGATCGCCGAACCCGACGTCCGGAACGAGCACGTCATCCACGTGTTCGAGCAGTGTGGCTTCGAGCCAAAGACGGAGTTCGCCTTCGAGGAGGCCGAGAAGGACGCGCTGTTGCTGGTCTGTGAACGCGACCGCTTCGAGCGCGAGGTGATGCCCGGCGCGACCGACGCGACCGCCGGGGCGGCTGAAACGACGGGTGGTGCCGATGGCTGAGCGGTCGAGTGGTGGTGAAGTCCACGACCTCGTCGGTATCGGGGTCGGTCCGTTCAACCTCGGTCTCGCGGCGATGGTGGACGGCGTCGAGGAGGACGTCGAGACCGTCTTCCTCGAACGCGAACCCGAGTTCGACTGGCACGAGGGGATGTTGCTGGAGGGGACGACGCTCGAAGTCCCCTTCCTCGCCGACCTCGTGACGCTCGCGGACCCGACGAGCCCCCACAGCTACCTCAACTACCTGCGGGAGACGGGTCGCATCTACGAGTTCTACTTCTACGAGACGTTCCAGATCCCCAGACGGGAGTACAACGACTATCTCCGGTGGGTCGCCGAATCCCTCGGGGGGCTGGAGTTCAGTCGCGAAGTGGTCGAGATCGGCTGGGACGACGACCACGAGCACTACGTCGTCGTCGCTCACCACCCGGAGACGGGCGAGCGCTTCGAGTACCGCGGCGAGAACCTCGCGCTGGGGATCGGCTCGCGGCCCCAGATACCCGAGCACCTGCAGGGACATCCTGAGAAGGACGTCTTCCACACCGCCCGGTACCGCCACAACCGCGAGCGGGTCTCGACGGCCGACTCGGTCGCCGTCGTCGGATCTGGCCAGAGCGCCGCCGAGGTGTTCGAGGACCTGCTGGAGCGCCAGCCCGAAGCGGGCTATCGGCTCGACTGGCTCACCCGCTCGGACGGGTTCTTCCCGATGGAGTACTCGAAGCTCGGGCTGCAGCACTTCACCCCCGAGTACGAGCAATACGTCTACGACCTGCCCCAAAAGGTCAAGGACGACCTCGTCCCGAACCAGGACCGCCTCTACAAGGGCGTCGACCCCGGGACGAGCGCCGCGATCTACGACCTGCTGTATCGGCGCTCCATCGGCGACCGGGACCCGGACGTGGGACTGTTCGCGATGACGGAGGTACGGGACATCGAGGCCGTGGGGGATGCCTACGCGCTCGACTGTCACCAGTGGCAGGCCGAGGAGTCGTTCGTCCACGAGAGCGAGGTCGTGGTCCTCGGGACCGGCTACGAACGCCCGACCCCGGGTTTCCTCGAACCCATCGAGAACGCGATCGGGTGGGACGACCGGGGCCGGTTCGAGGTGACCGAGGACCACCGTCTCGCTATCGACCACCCCGGCGACGTCTTCCTCCAGAACGCGGAACTCCACACTCACGGCGTCGGCGTGCCGGACCTCGGGCTCGGTGCCTACCGCAACGCGCTGTTCGTCAATCGGCTCGTCGGTCGCGAGGCCTACCCCGAGGACACGAACACCGTCTACCAGGACTTCGCCGTCGAACAGTTCGTCGAACGCTCGTCGGGCGCTTCCCGCCACGGGAGCGACCCGGCACCCACCCGGAACGATTGACATGGATCCCAACGACACGACCCGACAGGACGCACTGACACCCGAGATATGGACGACGACCGAGCGCCGCCTCCTGACGAAGATGCTCGAAGCGTTCGCCTACGAGGAGATACTCGCGCCGCGGAAGGTCCGGGACGGCGACGAGCGTGCCGGCTTCAGGTTCGACCTCGGGCCGGCGAGCTATCGCTTCGAGGCCACCGAGCGGCTCATGGATAGCCTCCACGTCCACGGCGACACCGTCGAGCGCCGAACGGACGGGGAGTGGACGGGGTTCGAGGACCCGTTTCGCCTGCTGCGCGACCTCGGCGAAACCACCGACCTCGACGGGCTCACCGAGGGAAACCTCGTCCGCGAGTACAAGCGAACGCTGCTCGCGGACGCCCACATCGAAGCCAGAAAGCGCGAGCGCGAGGGGTTCGACCCGCTGGACCTCGGCTACGCACAGCTCGAAGGCGAGATGGAGGGCCACCCCTGGATCACCTACAACAAGGGTCGACTCGGGTGGGGATACGACGACTACCGACGGTACGCCCCGGAGATGAAAGACCCCGTGAGGCTCTCGTGGGTCGCCGTCCGGAAGACGGAGTCGACGTTCGCCGCGACCGACGACATCGACCACGACTCGCTCGTTCAGGGCGAACTCGGGGCTCGCTACGGCGTCTTCCGGGACCGTCTCGCCTCGAAAGGTCTCGACCCGGAGAACTACTACCTCCTGCCGGTCCACGACTGGCAGTGGGAACACAGCGTCGTCCCGCTGTTTCCCGACCACATCGCCGACGACCGCATCGTCCCGCTCGGCGAGGGTCCCGACGAGTACCTCCCACAGCAGTCCGTCCGGACGTTCGTCAACGTCGACCACGACGGGAAACACCACGTGAAGGTGCCGATGCGGATCCTCAACACGCTCGTCTGGCGGGGGCTCCCTGGCGAACGGACGGAGCTCGCCCCGACCGTCACCGAGTACATCGAGGGGATCTACGAGAACGATGAATTCCTCCAGGACCAGGGACTCGTTCTCCCCGGCGAGATCGCGGGTATCAACTACGACCACGCGGATTTCACGGCCATCGAGGGCTCCCCCTATCAGTACCACGAACTGCTGGGTGCGGTGTGGCGCGAGTCCATCCACACGTTCCTCGACGGTGACGAGCGCGCGGTCACGTTGTCGGCGCTGATGCACGTCGACGGCGAGGGCGTCCCGTACGTCTCACGGCTCGTCGAGCGCTCCGGACTGACGCTCGACGAGTGGCTGGAGGCGTTCTTCGACACCGTACTGCCGCCGCTGTTGCACTTCCTCTACCGCTACGGAACGGTGTTCTCCCCGCACGGCCAGAACACCATCCTCGTCGTCGAGGACGGCGTGCCGACGCGGCTCGCGGTGAAGGACTTCGTCGACGACGTGAACGTGAGCGACCGGCCGCTCCCCGAGCTGGAGGCCCTCCCAGACGGGATGCACGATGTGCTCAGGAAGGAACCACCGGAGGGGCTCTGTCAGTTCGTCTTCTGTGGACTGTTCGTCTGTGTGCTCCGATACGTCGCGGACGTGCTCGTCGAACACGAGAACTACACCGAGGAACGGTTCTGGCGGCACGCCCGGACGGCCGTTCTCGACTATCAGACGCGATTTCCGGAACTGGAGGAACGCTTCGAACTGTTCGACCTGCTCCAGCCGGAGTTCACGAAGCTCACCCTCAACCGAAATCGTCTGTTCAACTACGGTTACGACGACGCCCCCGCCCGCCCGCACGCCGTCGAACACGGAACGGTGACGAACCCGCTCTACGAGGTCGCGGACGAGCGCTCCGGCTGAGTCGGCCGTGACCGGGTCGGTCACCGGCGGGGTCCGAGAGGAGGAGACGGTGTCCCCGAGTCGGGGTCAGCTGTTACTGATACCGACGTGGAGGGGTTCGTCCGTTTCGAGGTTCTCGATCACGATGACTACTTCGCCGTCCAAGGCGGTCGTGGAGACGTTGGGGATTCCGGCGCTCGCGACCCGTTCGCACGTTATCTCCAGTCTGCCGTTTTCGTCGGCTCTGGTTTCGTAATACTCCATCCGCGATATCTTCCCTGTAGCGTCATCACTCCGCTGCAGGCGAGAGCAGCCCTGGAACTCACGAGAGTCGAGCGGGCTAGGTCGACCATCACCAACCCTCGAGGTCACGACGAACCAGTGTCGCTTACTCACCGCAGCGAGGAGCGCGGCTAATGGAACTCGTCCTTCTCGTGATTCTCGTGGCGGTCTCGTTCGCCGGCGGTGCTGTGGTCACCTCCGTCGGTCCCGGCGGGATATTCGTCGTCGCGGCACTGTACGGGTTTACGGCGCTTCCGGCGGCGGTCGTCGCCGGTACCTCGAGCGTGACCTTCATTGGCGGATCGGTTCTCGGAGCGGCGGGATACGTCTACTCCGACGACATGGATTGGGGAATGGCGCTCCTCATCGGAATCGGCGGTGCCGTTGGGACACAACTCGGGGTCCTCCTCAACGGTGCCGTGTCCCGGCGATCGTTCGGCGTCCTCCTCGGCGTCCTGTTGGGGACGGTCGGCGCGACGATCCTCCTCCGCGAGCGAGGCGACCTCGACCGACTTCCGACGGAAGCACTCGACGTCGCACCGACCAGCGGTGCCGGAGTCGTGGTCTTCGGGACGATCGGTCTCCTGGTTGGAGCGGCCGGCGGACTGTTCGGCATCGGTGGCGCGGCACTCGTCCCGCCGGCCTTGGTAGTGGTCGGCGTCTCGATGATCACCGCGCTGGCGGTCACCCAGGTCGCAGTCGTGTTCATCGCGTCGGCGTCGGCGGTCTCTTACACCCTTCAGGGGTCGGTCGCCGTGCCACTGGTGTTCGCCATCGCCGCCGGCTATCTCCTCGGCGCGCTCGGTGGGTGGCGAGTCGCGAAACGTGTCGACCCGGATCGACTCACCACCGCCTTGGGCGTGCTCTTGATCGGATCGATGCCGGTTCTCGTATATCGATCCCTCCTCCTCTGAGACGCTCCGTCGACCGTTTTCGCTCCCGGGCGAAACGTCTCAACAGCCTGAGCCCGGAGATGGAGGTACCGAAACCGTAGCGAGCACCTCGCTGATAGCTGTCACGACCGCAACGGCGGGTTCGATCTCGCCTCGAGGTTCCCCGAACCAGGGTGGCCATATGCCGCTCAAACTTCCGTCCTTTCGAGTCCGGCGAACGCCCAGCGCAGGATCGGGACCGCAACCACGGTCGTGAGGATAGCCACGAGCACGACGACACCGTACATCGCTTCCGTGAGGACTCCTAACGACAGACCGACGCTAGCGACGACTAGCTCGAGCGCTCCACGCGCGTTGAGGCCCGCTCCCATCCCGATCACCTCTCGACCCCTTCGACCGACGAGTGACGCCCCTGCTGCGGTTCCGACGAACTTCCCACCTACTGCGACGGCAACCGTGACAACTGCAAGGGCTGCGACTAGCGGGTCGGCGAGCGTCGTCAAGTCGGCTTCGAGCCCGGCAGTCGCGAAGAAGACCGGTGCCAGCACTGCGAGAGTCAGGCCCTCGAAGTTCTGCTGTACTTCCCGTGCCAACAGGTCCGTCCGACGAACGAGTATTCCCACGACGAACGCGCCGAGAAACGCCTCGATCCCGAGCTCTTCCGCTAGCGCTGCGATACCGAGTGCGAGAAGGATAAGCGTCGAAAGCTGGCCGATAGGGGGGCCTCGCTGCGTGTGTCGATAGACCGTATCGACGACGCGCTGACCGACCGTAAACATGACAACGAAGAATCCAACGAGGACCCCGACAGTAACGGTCGTGGCGAAAGGATCCACCGAGCCACGTCGAGCGATCCCTGCAACCACCGACAGGAGTATCCACCCGATCACATCGTTGATGAGGGCTGCGGCAAGCAAGATCTGTGTCGGATCGTGGTGAACAACGTCGAGGTCGATGAGGACACGCGCGATAACGGGCACCGCCGATATTGAGAGGGCCGTCGCAAGAAAGAGCGCGAAGAGGAGCCGCTGTCCGGGGTCGACGAGGTAGGCAGCAGGAATCACCCATCCAAGTGCAAAACCTGAGATGAACGGAACCAGAATACTCCCCGCGGCAACGGCTATCGCCACCGACGCTCGCTGCCGGATCAGGTCAAGGTCCGTCTCCAGACCAGCGAGAACGAGCAGGAACAAGAGGCCAAGTTGGCCGACAGCATCGAGCGCGGGCGCTCCGCCAACACCGTCCGGAAAAAGCGTGGCGAAGACGCTTGGGGCTGCCCATCTGAGCAACGACGGTCCGAGGAGGATCCCCGTGAGTAATTCCCCGACGACCGGCGCGAAGCCAAGCCGCTTCGCGATCTCCCCTAAGAGCCGAGCAGTCAGCAGGATCACGAAGAGCTGAAGCGTGAACCGTGTGAGCGTCGGGGCCTCGATGGCGAGCAGCATCTATCTAGTAGAACCCGTAGCCGTGGCCGTCTGTTAAGTGGTCGTGGTCTCCAGCGGTCCGTAGGTCCCCACTTCCCTCGCTACCGTTCAGTGACCGATGTGCGGTCTCGAAACGCCCATCACTTCTGCCCCATGTCGCGTAACGGTTCACGCGGTGTGCACGGGACAGAGGGTGCTAGTCGATCACTCGATCTCTACCTGACCGCTTTCACTACCCTCCCTCGCTCTCGTTTTCGTCCCATTCGAGTTCGAACTCGATACTCAACTTAGCGAAGGACGAGCACCCTCCGCACTACAGTCGGGACCGAGACGCTCACGAACCACGTGGATCGAACGTGTTCCATTCCGTTTAGTACCTCGGACACGTATCGTCACCCGAGACATGTCGGACGACCTCTCCCCCGACGACTTCGACCGAATCCGTGACCAGGCGCTCGAGGCGATCGACCAGGAGGAGGTCGTCTCGATGTATGTGGGACTGATCCCGGAGGACGGAACGAACGAGTATTATTTCGGGAACACGGTCGAGGACGCGGAACTCAGGGAAATGGCCGGCAAGCAGCTCGGGATGATGGCCCGCGTACTCGCGGACCAATCGGAGTGGTCCGTCGAGGAAGTCGCACAACATGCCGTTGAGCAGGCCGAATCGATGCGCCTTCAGCCCTGACGGGTACCGACGCTGTGGTCTCAGAAAACGGCTGCGTCCCCGACGACTCGGGCTACAGCTCTGTCCCATCCGCCCGTTCGACCACCACAAGACCCGTCCGCTGGCATCCGACGGTGATGGTGTGACGCGGTCGCTTTCGCGAGGCCTCGCCAGTACTTTTATGCGAAACAGTAGCGAAATCGACGATCGATGGCGGGTCAACACCGAGCGGTGCGAGAACGTCCGGTACTCGGCTTCGTTCTGCTGAGCATCGTCCTCTCGTGGGCGATGTGGGGGGTACAGCTCCTCTGGCCACGGAACCTGGTCGCCTCGTTCGCACCCCTTCCGTCCGCCGGGCCGGTCGTCGCCGCAGTGGTCGTCGTCCACCTCTCGGGCTTCGATCTGCGCGCATGGACGGACCACCTGAGCGGGCGGGACGTCGAGCCGTACTGGTACGGCGTCGGCCTCGCCCTGCCGCTGGTCTGCGTGGTCGCCACCACGATCGCCGCGGCACTGTTCTTCAACGGGTCGTGGGCCGTTCCGTTCTCCACTCCCCGAACGGCTGCCGGCTACGCCGTCTCGCTGTTGTTCAACGTGGTACTCGCACTCGGCGTGGAGGCGGGATTCCGCGGCTTCGCCCTGCCTCGCCTCCAACACCGCTACAACGCACTCGTCGCCAGCACCCTCGTCGCCGTCGCGTGGGCGGTCTGGAGCCTCCCCTTGTTCGTGTTTCCCGGTACGTACCTCGCCGGGTTCTCGCTCCCGGTCTATATTCTGTTGCTGTTGGTCGTCTCGGTGTTCCTCACCTACGTCTACAACAGCACGGACGGGAGCATCCCGACCACCGCCCTGCTCAACGGCGGCCTCGTCACGATGCTCACGTACGGCGCGGTGGGCGTTTCGGGAATCGAGATACAGGTGACGACGCTGGCGGTGTGGGCGATCCCCGCACTCGTCGTCGCCAACCTCTACGGCCGTAAACGCCTCGCGGATGAGATATCGACACCACGATTTCTCGCCGAATCTTGACATCCTCCCTTCCCTCGTGTTCGGACGAATTGTATGAGGGACAGACGTCTGCCACTATCACGCCGGAAAACTCCTCAGTCTCGGTCGAGCGGCATCCGAAGACCGTAGAGGATGAACACCAGTCCGATGATTTCGCTCACCTTGCCTGCGATCCCGAAGGCGGCGTTCACCGTGACCCGGATGCCAGGGCCGAACTGCGAGAGTTCCCCGGCGAGGACGAAGCCCGCGAGGAGAACTACGGGCGTCCAGAAGGTGAAGAAGAATCCGGTGGCCACGAACAGCATCGGCAGGCTCCGATTCCGCCAGTAGCCACGGAACGCGATGTAGCCGACGGCGATGCCCAACACCGAGGCCGTGAGTGTGAGTGCGATCGATATCGGTTCACCGTTTTGCGTGCCGATCTGGACGAGGGGGTCTATCATCTCATGTCTCCGATGAACTGGGTGAATCGGTCGGCCATGCGGTCGCGGCGGGTGAGTCGTAGATTCAAGCCGTCCTCGGTGAGGTCGACTTCGATCCGGTCGAGCGTTGCCGTATAGACGTTGTAGTGATGGCCGTCCGCGTCGGGTTGGATTCGTTTGCTGACGAGGTCACGTTCTTCGAGGATTTCGAGTCGCCGATAGACCGTCGGTGGTGACACCCCACAGCGTTCGCTGAGTTCCTCGGCCGAGAGGGATTCCTCGACGGTCTCCGTGAGGATGGTTCGCGCACACTCGTCGGCGAGCAGCGAACCGATGGTGTCCACATCGGAGTCATCACCCACACCTATCACCCGTCATACGTGGATATGAAACCGTGAACACGGCTTCAATCGCTGAAGTCGATGGTTTCGGTTTATACTCTTCGCCCCCTTTCTATTGAATTGTCATGGTGGCAATCAACGAAACAACCATCGCGATGGCCTGTGCGGTCCTCGGCGTCGTGTTCTCGGTCGCCTGGTTGGCGCTCGGCCTCTACGGGATCAACTCCCTGCGGGACATCAGGGACAAACTCAACGAACGGGAATCAGCCGACGGGTAAACTCCAAATTCCACTCTCCTATCAGCAACCACTGGGCTACTGACAAGGGAGACCGTCAAACACCATCGATTGTTCATCTGGTTGGTGGCTTCGTGCGCCATTCACTCCCCCGCCAAAGCCCAAGGCATAGGTTTCCGGCTCGAAAGAATCCAGCGTAATGGTTGATTCTGAGACCGCCGAGTCAAAGCTAACCGTCGTGTGCACGGACGGAACGACGATCGGGTGTACGAACTTCGAGGCGATCGAAAACGGGCTCCTCTTGACCGAGGACGAGGAGCGAAATCGAGTGTTCGGATTCGTCTCCGAAAACGAGGTGCGGTTCGTACTACCGACAACGACTGCACAACAACTCGTCAGTGGTACGAAATCCGAAGACAGATACAACGACCCGCTGACACGGATCTCCGGTATCGGTTCGACCTATGCGGACCGCCTCCGGTCGACGGGTTACACCTCCGTCAGTGGAGTAGCTACAGCAAAACCGGACGAGCTCGCTGAAGCAACTGAAACCAACGAGAATCGGGCTTCGGAATGGGTCGAACGTGCAAGGCAAATCGATACCGATGCCGAAGCTGAAGGTAGCACATAGCGGAGGGGCTGAAAGGGCCTTCGAAGACTCATCAGTGAAAAGACGGTCGATAGGGAGAGCTGTTCTCTATCTGAGGAGGATACTCAGCGGTCCGCCTGCGATCTCGAAATCGAATATGGTGGGGATATACAGCCATGATAGGGCCAGACAAGCCGCTTTTCATGGCTGTATAGGTTTGCCCTCAGCCATACGGCCTCATCGGGCGCTTTCTTGTAGTGTGTTCAACCCCCGTTGTGTTCGTGCTCCAAGGGAGGGGTTATCGGATACCGGGAGTTCTATCCTTGACGAACATAAAAGGCACGAAACGCTTTGATTCCTCAGAGTCCTGTGCCATCTAAGGACTATAAATGAAGAAATAGTCAACATTTGCGGCCAAAATTACAAGAGAGTGGGAGAGTCTCGATTACCACGCATGGATTTGTGAGTGATCGCAAAACTGTAGGTATATATAGAGGAGCGACATTTCTAAGCGCCTCTCGGTATAGCTTTTTCCCTGGTGTAAGTACGCGTTTGAACATTATCAAAACTCATTTATTAGCTGGCTCTCAAGGGTCGGTGTAGCGGATTTCGCTCCGCCCTTTCTTCGGTTGCCCATCGGCCGCCACCACACGGGAGGCGTCCTCCGATGGCACTGCTCTGAGATGCGCCGTGCCGGATGCCGCCCCCTCTATTAGCGGTTCATGGGCATAGACAGGGCTGGGTGTGCGCTCTCACACAAAGCCATGATAACCGAAAAAGACCTCCCCTGTTCGGAGTGCGGTGTCGAACTAAAAGAAGAAACCATACCCAGACCCAGGTCACGTACTTCGGATTCGACGCCTGAGTTCGTCACTGTCGCTACGTGCCCTGCTTGTGGTATCCAGTACTATCCGAGCGAGACGCTTTCAAAGCTGTCTGCCACCCCCCAGAGTCCAAATTCACGAAGTCGAGGTGAATACGAATGACCGATCCAGTCGGGGCTTCATCTGACCAGGATGTCGTCGTAGAGGGGTTCCCTAGCGAGCTTTCGCCAAACGCGACGATTCTCGTCACGGGGAATGTCGACCCAGCCCGATATGGAATCGGACTTCGATCTCTGTGTCGATATGGGTCAGTGGGTGACTCCGGTCTCGTTGTAACGACGACGGATAGTGCGGACCAAACCCGTCGGTCGTTCGAGAACGTGTGTGAAAAGTCCGAGGAGTTGCCACTGGGAATAGTAGATACAACGTCTCAACACCAGTATGTGAACCAGCTTTACGGTGTCCATCCGACGGTTCATATTCCGACCCCGGGCGATCTCGAGAAGCTTGTCGTCGCTCTCTCGGACCTCGGGAGAAACGGCTCCTTACCGAATGGTACTCATCATCTGGTGGTCCGTTCGGTAACCCCGATCCTGGAAGCCGCACCACCAGCGCACGTGTATGCAGTTCTGGATCGTCTTTCTCAGTATCGTACGAAGGGGGGATATTGCTTTCTCGGGGTGACCGCAGCAGAGCACGATGCGAAACTGATCGACGAACTGGTTGAGAGGGTAGACGGGGTACTTTCAGTTACAAAATCCCCGGAGAATCGGGTCAAGGTTGCATTACACACCAGAGATAGCTATCTGCACTCTTCTAAGCGAGGTGAGCGATAAAGATGGCCGATCTCGGTATGGATATCCCTAATAACTGGGATAAAATAGCGTCAGCCAACACCTCCGAGGTCATAGCTGCTGAGTATTCAGGGAGTCATGAAAAGGCATTGAGGTTCGTCGTTGCAGTTCATCGACGGGGAATAATGGGCGAACGATATCAGTTGCAACTGTCAACGATCGGTCCTGGACCGGACCGAACCCGACACGATTACTTGGTGGAGGAGTACGATTCACGGGTCGAATCGTTGCGTGATATGGAGGAATTCCTTGTACATGTCGGCTCGAAGCTCAATAGTAACGATCCCTCACGCGAATATCCTGATAGGGGAGACGTACAGGAGATAGTAGATGGATTCACCGACAGTAATCGCCTTCTAGATATGCTTGGAATCTCGAGTGCGACGTCGAAGTAAAGAACGGCCGAGAACACGACCGGACTTAGTTACATTTTCTCCATAGGGAGTACGACCACGTTGAGATCATCGACGTGATCGATGCTGAGTTCGAGATGAGCAGTCAGGTGGCTGAGTGGGTAGATCAGCGTGCTTTGATTATTTCTGCGATCTCCTTTAGAGTTTCATACTCGTCCCGAGAGTAGGCGATGACACGAATATCAGTAAGAGTGGCTGACTCAGCATTCGAGAGTGCCTCACAAACCGTGTGAGCACCTTCTTCGAAGGGGTAGCCAGCAGCTCCCGTCCCTAACACCGGCACGACAATGGAGTCACATTCGAGCTCCTCAGCTTTCGCTATCGTATTTTCTACTGCAGTGCGAATGCTTTCGTCCGATGCTCGTCCATCACCGTAATGTGGCATTGCTGCTGCGTGAACGACGTACTCTGCGTCGAGGTCGTACGCGTCGGTGACTACTACGTCGCCGAGGTCGATCGGACCGTTCGAAACTGCGTCGTCGTTTATTGGACCATTCGCTCCCCGCCTCAACGCGCCAGCGACACCACTCCCCATCTCTAAGCTGGTTCCAGCAGCATTTACGAGAACGTCCGCGCTTTGTGTGGCGATATCTCCCTGAATCACCGTGAAATCCATACCCGCGGTTGGATTGACGACCACATCAATCATGCCACCTGTAGAGGTGGCGTGATCACATAAATCCGAAGGATATCGGATATTCACCCAACACAGTTTTGCTTTTTTGATTCTATAGTAGCAACAAACACTATCTCAAATTATATATGAGGATGCTGGAGATCGTATGTTTTAGGCGGGAGGAGGAATGCTGACCCGATATGGGATTTGGTAGTTACGACGAATCTGAACAGCAGAATCAGGCTGTAGATAGCGACGAAGAAAACGGGGAGGAAATCAACGTCCATGAGAACGATTACGAGGGAGAGATGAAAGTGGAATCCGACATGTCCACAGATGACCTTCTCGACCGTCTCAACGAGATGAAGAACGATTCCGAGGAGGATCGATAACTAGGCTCTGATTCGATCGTTAGCAGGATGGAGCCGTATAGTGTCTCAGAGCCGGTCTAGAATGGCCACAGTAATTATTCGGTGAGTACTGCAGCCACGTGACTAATATCTTGATCGAATCCCAATACTTGCGCTAAAGCTTTCGAGCTCTCCTTCAGTTGCGGCTACACCAGTTGGATGGTGTCCCCGTTCGAGGTCGCGTGGAGGTCACGGCCCAATCTGTACCCCTGACTCGAAGCAAGGTCGACGTAGCTGGCACGTGCACTCAGATTCTGGTGGGCGGGGACGATGTGCTGAGGTTGGAGCGTGTCCAGCATCGTATAGTGCCCTTCTTGTGAGAGGTGTCCGGATACGTGGACGTCGTCGTAGATGCGTGCCCCTTGCATCCCGAGCAACTGTTCGGACTGGTAGCGCTGCCCCACGTTGGTGGGTTCCGGGATGACTCGCGCACTGAAGATGACCTTGTCGCCCTCGTCGAGTTGATAGGGCGTTTCACCGCGACCCATTCGTGTGAGCATCGCGCGGGGTTCGCCCTGATGGCCCGTGACGATCGGCAGGAAGTTCTCCTTGCCCTCGTTCATGACCCGTTCGAACGTGTTGTTGATATCGTGGCGATAGCCGTACATCTTGAGGTCCTCGGGGAAATCGACGATCCCAAGACGTTGAGCCGTGCCCGAGTACTGTTCCATCGACCGGCCGAGGAGGATGGGCTCCCGGCCGATCTCCTTCGCATACTCGACGAGACTCGTTACTCGTGCGATTTGGCTGGAGAAGGTGGTGGCGACGATGCCACCCTTGTAGTCCTCCATGCTGTAGAGCACGTCCCGAACCTCCTTTCGCGCGACCTGTTCGCTCGGGGTTCGGCCCTTGCGGCCGGCGTTGGTGCAGTCCTCGATGTAACAGAGCACGCCCTCGCCCTCGCGGCCGATCTCGCGGAACCGCTTCATGTCGATCGGGTCGCCGATCACGGGCGTGTGGTCGAGACGTTTGTCGAGTCCGTAGACGATCGCGCCTTCGGGGGTGTGGAGCACGGGGTTGATCGCGTCGATGATCGAGTGGGTGACGTTGACGAACTCGAGTTCGAGCCCGTTGCCGATCTCCATCGAGTCGCCCGCGTCCATCGCGACGAGGTCGTTTTGAAGATCGAATTTGTCCTCGTCCTCGATCTCCTCTCGGACGAGTTCGAGGGTGAACGGGGATGCAACGATCGGAGCATCGTATCGATGGCCGAGCTTCGTGATAGCGCCGATGTGGTCGAGGTGACCATGTGTCGGCACGATGGCTTTGACCTCGCCGTCGAGGTCGGCCATAACGCGGTCGTCGGGGATCGCGCCCATATCGATCAGGTCGAGCGAGTGCATGCCCTCCGTCTGCACGTTGTCGTGAATCAGTACCTTCGAGAGGTTGAGCCCCATGTCGAAGACGACGATGTCGTCCCCGGCACGGACGGCCGTCATCTGGCGTCCAACCTCTTCGTAGCCGCCGATGGTTGCGATTTCGATTTCCATAGTCGGAGTCCGATCAGAGCGATCCCAGAACTCTATACAGAGAACGTCTGGTAAAGGAGAGTACGGCGTAGGACACGATGGCGAGCGATTCCCGCAAAATAGCGGTGATCGACCCGCGAGTCTAGCGCCCTTCTCGGGACAGCGCGTGTTTCGGTACGTAACGGTGTGTGGTTGAGACATAAATAGTCCGTGGAGTAGTTGGCAGCCGGATTCAGGATCCGTGTCGCCCACTTCAGGGAAGACGGTCGGGTATTCTGGAAGCATAGCTGTAGCTCCGAGATGGGTTAGTAGCCGTGGTCGGCGACCGGACACCCACTATAGACCTCTAGAAGAGAGGATGTGCTGGAACGATACGTCTGGTGAGCGTGACTCCCAGAACGAGTTCCAGAGGACCGTGAGAACACGATCGAGACCAAACGGTATACGGATGTCGTGTTCACGTTTGAGCGCGGATCGATTCCCGATCACGCTCGCTGCTCTCAGCAGGAACGAGCGAGGCCGTCTCCATAAGGCACTGCAGAACGGACGCCATCCCGATGGAGGGGCTCACGAAAGACTGGATTCAGCGCCATCAGATCCTCGTCTACGCTGTCGGCGTCCTGCTCGCGGTTTTTGCGAGTTCCGCTCAGGCCGGGTCGAGTTCCGTTCTCGAACGGCTCATCAATCCCGTTCTGGCAGTGCTCCTGTACGTGACGTTCCTCGAGGTTCCGTTCGTCGAACTTCGTCGCGCGTTCGCGAACGGTCGGTTTATGCTGACCGCGCTTGGGATGAACTTCCTCATCGTCCCGGTCATCGTCTTCGTTCTCACCCGGTTTCTCCCGCAGAACCCGGTCATCCTCGTCGGTGTGTTCATGGTTTTGCTAACCCCGTGTGTCGACTACGTCATCTCGTTCACGGAGCTCGCGAACGGCAATTCGGAGCAGGTCACGGCCGTGGCACCGGTGCTCTTACTCGCCCAGTTGCTGCTTCTTCCGGCGTATCTCTGGATGTTTATGGGGGAGCGGGTAGCGGAATTCATCCAGGCGGGGCCTTTTATCGAGGCGTTCGTCCTCATCATCGCGCTCCCACTGACGCTCGCATGGCTTACTGAAGCGGGGGCAGAACGCACCGGGATCGCGAGACGGTGGAGAGACACGATGGAGTGGTTGCCCGCTCCGATGATGGGCGCGACACTGTTCGTGGTTATTGGGTCCCAACTTCCGCGTGTCGAAAACTCGATAGGCCAGATCACCGCGGTCGTCCCCGTTTACATCGCGTTTCTCGTCGTCATGTCGCTGCTCGGATGGGTGACCGCCCGAATCGTAGAGATGGACGTGGGCGAAAGCCGTGCGCTCGTGTTCACGTCAGTTACCCGGAACTCACTGGTGATCCTACCACTTGCCCTCGCGCTACCGGCCGGATACGAACTCACTCCTGCGGTCGTCGTGACGCAAACACTCGTCGAGTTGGTCGGAATGGTCGTCCTTACCCGAGTCGTGCCCGCGTGGCTCGTTCCGGAATCGGAACCGGTAGCAGGCGATGGAGGGACGACATCATAGCTGGAAGCTGTCGCATGTTCTAGTCAGTATCGTCTCGTCTTCTTCGTCGTGATTCCCTCGAAACGGGGTCGGTCCGGGGTTGCCCAGCACCTCGTTTAGTGAGCCCCCGTGGCATAGCATCGCCTCCCCTTCTCTCCGAACTGCGCATCAACGGTCGGGATATCGGTACGGTTATGAGTAGCCCTACACCGTCCGGTGACTCTCGATCGATTCGTAAGGAAGCGGGCGCGACGGGATTTGAACCCGCGGCATCTTGGTCCGGAACCAAGTGCTCTGTCCACTGAGCTACGCGCCCTTATCGACTCATACGGGGTCGGCGGTTTAGGCGTTGTGAAAGCCGCGTGGCTCAGGGCGTTTCACGCGTTTCGAGCGTGAGGTCGGCCTTCGGGTAGCCGACACAGGTCAGGGTGTAGCCGTCGTCGAGCTCCTCGGCTTCGAGCATCTCCTGGTTGTCGTGGACCACGTAGTCCTCGGAGGGACCGTCGGCGACGTGACCGCCACACGAGAGACACTGTCCCTGTCGGCAGGCGTAGGGCATGTCCCAGCCCTGGTCCTCGCCGGCTTCGAGGAGGGTCTGGTTCTCGGGGACGTCGAGGGTCTCGCCCTCCTTCGCGTACTCGACCGAGAACACCTCGGCCTCGTCGTCCGAGATCTCGCCGGGGCTCGATGGGGCTTCGGTCGCCTCGCCCTCCGCGAGTTCGCCCTCGGCCTCGCCGCCGCCGACCGCGCCGGCCGGGGCTCCACCACCGCCGATCGAGCGGTTCATCGGTTCGGGGAAGTCGGTCTCGGGGACGCTCGCCGCCCGGCGTTCGAGCACCGACTGGGAGATGTCGTCGGGGATCGGCCGGTCGGTGCCCGAGGAGAAGTGCAAGACCACCATCACGCCGACCAACAGCAGTCCGATCGCGACACCGAGTACCTCGACCATGACCGCGCTACGAAAGCATGGTATAATTAGCTGTTGTTTGTCCCGGTCGATCGTCGTGGTGGCCTACGGGAAGACCAGCACCGTCGCGCCCTCGACGTCGAGCACCTCGACGGTCTCGCCCGCCGCCCGACGCTCCTCGACCACCGAAACCATCTCAGGGTCGAGCACCACCACCTCGCCGCCCGCATCGAGTTCGATCTCGCCGTTCTCGCGTTTCTGGCGTGCGACTTCGGCAGGATCGGCGGCTTCGAGTGCGCCCACGACCGCGCCGGCCCGGTCGCGGAACTCGGGGCCGATCTCGCTGTGGTCGGGGTCGACCGCCACGGGGGTCATCTCGACGTCGGGCTCGCCCGCGAGCACCTCGACCGGCGCGTTCACCGTCGCGGCGAGGTCGCCGGTGTCGAAGTCGGTGTCGTCGTCGGGGTAGACCTCGACGCGGTCGAGCTCGGCGTTGAGCGCCATCCCGGAGTCCGACTTCCAGGCCCGCACCGCGCTCGCCACCGCCGCGATCCGCTCGCCGCGCGCCTCCGCCGCTTCGTCGCCGTCGTCGAGGTCGGGCCACGCCGCGGCGTGAACGCTACCCGAGGTCCCCGGGAGGTGGCGGTAGGTCTCCTCGGCCAGGAACGGCGAGAACGGCGCGAGCATCCGGATCGAGGCCGAGAGGGTCGTCGCGAGCGTCTCGCGGGCGGCGGCCCCTTCCGCTGGCGTCCCCTCGTAGAGCCGGCCCTTGATCAACTCGACGTAGTCGTCGGCGAGGTCGTGCCAGACGAACTCCCGGAGGGTGCGGAGCGCCCGGTCGAACCGGTAGTCGTCCATGTCGGCCGCGACCTCGTCGGCGACCCGCGCGCACTTCGAGCGGATCCAGCGGTCGGCGTCGGTGTGGGCCGGGTCCGCTTCGTTGGTGTCGTCGAGATGCTGGCTCGCGAAGCGGGTGATGTTCCAGAGCTTCGTGAGGAAGCGCGACGCGCTCGTGACCTCCTTGGGCTGGAACTGGATGTCCGAGCCGGGCTGCCCACCGAGCGCGAGCGCCTGCCGGAAGGCGTCGGCCGAGTGGTCCTCAACGACCGCCGCCGGGCTGACGGAGTTGTCCCGGGACTTGCTCATCTTGTTGCCGTCGGCCCCCAGCACCATCCCGTTGACCAGCGCCTGCTCCCAGGGCTTCTCGCCTTCGAGCGCCGCGGTCCGGAGGATGGTGTAGAAGGCCCACGTCCGGATGATGTCGTGGCCCTGCTCGCGGAGCTGGACCGGTTCGAAGTCGGCCTCGGGCCACCCGGTGATGTAGAGCGGCGAGATGGACGAATCCATCCAGGTGTCCATCACGTCGGTCTCGCCCACCCACGCGTCCGCACCGCAGTCCGGACACGTCTCGTCGGGGGTGTCGCTCGTGGGTTCGACCGGGAGCTCGTCGGGCCCGGCGACGTACCAGTGACCACACTCCTCGCACGACCACGCCGGGATCGGCGTCGCGAAGACGCGCTGGCGACTGATCACCCAGTCCCAGTTCATCCCCTCGGTCCACTCCTCCAATCGACCGTACATGTGTTCGGGGATCCACTCGACCTCGCGGGCCTTCGAGATGATCTCGTCCTGGTCGACGCGGACGAACCACTGTTCCTTCGAGAGGATCTCGATCGGGGTGTCACACCGCCAGCACGCACCCACCGACTGCTCGACCGGCTCCTCGTCCACCAGATAGCCCTCCTTCTGGAGCGCGGTGACGATCCGCTCTTTCGCCGCGTCGAGCTCGAGCCCGCCGAACTCCTCGACGTCCTCGTCGAGCCGGCCGTCCTCCGTGACCACAGGACGAAGGTCGAGGTCGTAGGTCGCCCACCAGTCGACGTCCTGCTTGTCTCCGAAGGTCGAGATCATCACCGCGCCCGTACCGAAGTCGCCGTCGACCTCCTCGTCGGCGATGAGTTCGACCTCCTGGCCGAAGACCGGGATCTCGAACGTCTCACCTACTCTATCGACGTAGCGCTCGTCGTCCGGGCTGACCGCGACCCCGACGACGGCCGGGAGGAGTTCGGGTCGGGTCGTCGCGATCTCGATCGCCTCGCCCTCGACGCCGGGGAAGCGCACCGTCGAGAGCGTCCCCTTCGAGTCGATCGCCTCGACCTCGGCGTCGGCGATCGCGGTCTCGCACCGCGGACACCAGTTCACGGGGTGTTCGTCGCGGTGGACGTAGCCGTCGTCGTGCATCTCGACGAACGAGCGCTGGGTCGTCCCCCAGTACTCCGGATCCATCGTCCGGAACTCCTGGTCCCAGTCCTGGGAGAACCCGAGCTCCCCCATCATCTCCTTCATGCCCGCGATCTGGTCCTCCGTGTGCTCGATACAGAGCTCGCGGAACTCCTCGCGCGGGACCTCCGTCCGGTGGATGTCGTTGTTCTCCTCGACCTTCACTTCGGTCGGCAATCCGTGGCAGTCCCAGCCCTGCGGAAACGAGACGTTCTCGCCGAGCATCCGGTGATATCGGGCGGCGAAATCCATGTAGCTCCACCCGAGCGCGTGCCCGATGTGGAGGTCGCCCGTGGGGTAGGGTGGCGGCGTGTCGATGACGTACTCGGTGTCGGAGCTCTCCGCTTCGTGACGATACAGGTCGGCGTCGGCCCACGCCTCGCGCCACTTGGCTTCGAGGGCGGCCGGGTCGTAGCTCTCAGATAGCTCTGTCATTGGTGGATTTGGATGGTCGCGGCCCGATAATCGTACCGAAAACTCGCGCGGTGGTCAGCGACGTACTACCGACGGGGTCACGCTCATAGCAGGAGTTGGGTTCGTTCGGCGTATAAACGTTCGCGTTCGAGGGATCGAGCCTCGGGTCCCGTCGTCGTACGTAAGTGGTCATCAATCATTACCGTGTGCGACCCCAGTCGATCCCATGAGTACCCTGTTCCGCCTCCTCGTCGCGGCGTTCGTCTGCATCGCGCCGACCGCGCTGTTCCTCGGGCTCTGGCACGGTCTCCAGCGGATGCAGAACGGCGAACTCGTCGAACGTGTCGCCACGAATCAGGGCGTGACCGTCGAGGACCTGATCCCCGGAGCCAACCCCTACGGATCACGCGACCTCGATTCGACCGACCGATACACGATCCCGCCGGACCACGACCGACGGCCGTAGCGGCCGATTCGGAGAGCAGTTCGAGGGCGGACCCCCGGCCGCGGGGATCACAATTCCTACCTTTACCCCCGGTGAGAGGCGACTATGCAACTCGGGGTTATCGGACTCGGGCGGATGGGACGGATCGTCGCCGACCGGGCGCTCGACGCGGGTCACGAGGTCGTCGCCTTCGACGTGGACGCGGAGGCCGTCGCGGCCGTCGCCGACGCGGGGGCCGACCCCGCCGGCTCGCTGGCCGACTTCGTCGAGCAGTTGGGAACCGAAAAGCGGATCTGGTTGATGGTGCCCGCGGGCGACGCCATCGACGCCGCGCTCGCGGACCTCGAACCCCACCTCGACGACGAGGACGTCGTGGTCGACGGCGGCAAC
Source organism: Halococcus hamelinensis 100A6 (assembly GCF_000336675.1). Taxonomy (NCBI): domain Archaea; kingdom Methanobacteriati; phylum Methanobacteriota; class Halobacteria; order Halobacteriales; family Halococcaceae; genus Halococcus; species Halococcus hamelinensis. Next base: position 29,694 of record NZ_AOMB01000033.1, read on the forward strand.
TCCCACTTCGAGGATTCGACGCGCCGCGCCGAAACCACTCCCGCAGCCTATCTCGACTGTGGAACCTCGGGCGGACCCGCGAGCGCGGAGGCCGGCTTTTCACTCATGATCGGCGGGCCGGAGTGGGCCTACGACGAACTCACGCCCGTCTTCGACGCGGTGGCTACCGGCCCCGCGGGCCACGCGCGGATGGGGCCCGCCGGGTCGGGCCACTACGTCAAGATGGTCCACAACGGCGTCGAGTACGCGCTGATGGAGGCCTACGGCGAGGGGTTCGAACTCCTCTCGGACGGCCGCTACGACCTCGACCTCGAATCGGTGGCGCGGACCTGGAACAACGGCGCGGTCATCCGGTCGTGGCTGCTCGAACTCTGCGAGGAGGCGTTCGCCGAGGAGGGCTCGGACCTGGGAACCGTCGCCGACCGCGTGGAGGGGGGATCGACGGGGACCTGGACCGTCCAGGAGGCGCTCTCCCAGGAGGTCCCGGTGCCGCTGATCTACACCGCGCTCGCCGAACGGTTCGGCTCGCGCGCCGCGAACGGCCGGTTCGCACGTCGCCTCGCCAACCGGCTTCGGTACGGGTTCGGTCGCCACGAGGTCGCTCGAAGCGAGTAAGCGAGCGAGAGCGACGGGAGCCGAACGGGGAGATGACGACCCGTGAGCCGCACGAGGTCGCTCGAAGCGAGTGAGCGAGCGAGAGCGACGGAAGCCGAACGGTTCGTCGCACCCACCGGCCGTCGAGGTGGGTGATACCAACGTTCATGCCGTCCCCGGCCTCGCTTCCGGTGTGAGCAAGACTGCCGTCGCGACCCCGGCGAACGGGCCGGTCGTGCGCCTCACGGACGTCCGGAAGACCTACGACCTCGGCGGGACCGTCGAGGCGCTCGCCGGCGTCTCGCTCTCGCTGGCCGACGGGTCGTACACCGCGGTGATGGGGCCGAGCGGGTCGGGCAAGAGCACGCTGTTGAACCTCGTGGGGGCGCTCGATACGCCCACCGACGGGACCGTGGAAGTCGCCGGGAACGACCTCGGGGCCGCCACCGACGACGAGCGCGCCGCGATCCGCGGCACCGAGATCGGCTTCGTCTTCCAGACCTTCAACCTCCTCCCCCGCTCCGACGCCGTCGAGAACGTCGCCCTCCCGCTGGTGTTCGCTGGCTGGTCGCGCGAGCGCCGCCACGAGCGCGCGACCGAACTCCTCGACCGCGTCGGCCTCGGCGACCGCCGCCACCACCGCCCGACCCAGCTCTCGGGCGGCCAGCGCCAGCGGGTCGCGATCGCCCGTGCGCTCGCGCCCGACCCCGCCGTCGTGCTCGCCGACGAACCGACCGGCAACGTCGACACCGAGACCGGCGCGGGGGTCATGAACCTCCTCGCGGCGGCGAACGACCGCGGGACGACCATCCTACTCGTGACGCACTCGCGGGAGATCGCCGAGCACGCCGACCGTATCGTCACCGTTCGCGACGGCCGCCGGGAGTCGACCGAGGAACTCGGAGGTCACACGGCGACCGGGGCGCGGGACGCCTGATGGAGGTCGGCGAGACGCTCCGGATGGCGTCGCGGTCGGTGCGGTCGCACAGGCTCCGGTCGGCGCTCACGGTCGTGGGCGTCGTCATCGGGATCGCGTCGGTGGTGACGTTCGCGACGTTCGGCGCGAGCGTGAAGGCCGACATCGTGAGCGACGTGGGCTCGTCGAGCGCCAGCGACGTCTACGCCCTGCCGACGGCCACGGACGACGACGGCGGCTTCGGCGCGGGCGTCGGCCAGCCGGTCTTCACCGCCCACGACGTCGAGCAGTTGCGGGCGATCGAGGGGGCTCGTGCGGCGATCCCGCGCGGCAACGTCCCGGTCTCCGCGCTCCGATTCGGGAACGATTCGGTCTCACGGAGCCAGATCCTCGCTACCACCCCCGAGGCGTTCCCGGCCGATTCGGTCGTCGCGGGGCGGGCGTTCCGGTCGGGGGCCCGGGAGGTCGTGATCAATCAGGCCGCGACCGAGACGTTCGATCGGAACGTTTCGGTGGGCGATAACCTCACGATAACGCTGGCGAACGGCACGCGAAGCCGGGTCGCGGTCGTCGGGGTCGTCAACCGTACCGTCGGGGAGCTCCCGTTCACCTCGTTCACGGGCGGGGCCCGGTTCTACGTCCCGGTCGAGCCCTTCTACCAGCAGACCGTCGAGAGCCCCGCCACGGGAACGAGCCAGCGCGCGTACCCGCAGGTCACGGTGGTCGCGGACCCCGCGCGGATCGACGGGGTTCGCGAACGGGTTCGGACCTACCTCCGCGGACCCTCCGATGCCGCCGAACTCGTCCCCGAGTCGGTCGAGCCGAGCGCCGAGACCAGCGGCGACTTTGTCGACCGGGTGGAGTCGATCATCGACCGCGTCACGCGATTCGTCACCGGGGTCGGGGTGATCGCGCTGGTGGTCGCCGCCGTCGGGATCGCCAACATCATGCTGGTGAGCGTGGCCGAACGGACCCGCGAGATCGGGATCATGAAGGCCGTCGGCGCACGGAACCGCGACGTGATGGCGCTGTTCCTCACCGAGGCCACGCTGCTCGGCATCGTGGGAGCCGTCGTGGGGCTCCCGCTCGGCGTGGCCGTGGCCTACGGCGCGACGCTCTACGCCGAGGTGGCGTTCACCCCGGCCTACGGCTGGTTCGCCATCGCAGTCGCCGTCGGGATCCTGGTGGGGGTCCTCGCCGGGCTCTACCCCGCGTGGCGCGCCGCCCGGATCGATCCCATCGACGCGCTCCGGTACGAGTGAGGCGGGATGATTCGACCGCTCGCCGTGACGAGATGCCGAGATGACCGGGAGAAACGAGCCCCCTATGTGCGATGGGTGACGATCCTCCCGCATGTCTCCGTCATCGAAATCGACCGTCGACCTCCGGGAACTCTACGAGCGAGCGAGGGCAGGTCGGTACGGCTTCTTCGCGAGCAACGTCACCCAGTTCGACGTCCTCGTCGGGTTGCTCGACGGGAGCGCCGCCGCCGACGCCGACCTCGTCGTCCAGGCGAGCCGCGAGGAGGCGGCCTTCTTCGGTGGCGGTGACCCCACGGTTGGGCTGGAGGTCCTCGGTGCAGCCCTCGACTCGCTCGCCGACCGATACGGTATCGAGGCGTTCTGCAACGTCGACCACGTTCACCTCCCCGAGGAGCAGTCGTTCCTCGAGACCTGCCTCGACTCGGACGTCCCCGATTCGGTGATGGTCGACGCCTCCGACCGGCCGTTCGAGGAGAACGTCGAACTGACTGCGGAAACCGTCGAGCGGGCCGACGACGACGTGCTCGTCGAGGCCGAACTCGGTCGCATCGCGGGCGTCGAGGGCAGCACCGAGACGGCCGCCGACGAGGCCTTCTACACCGACCCCGGGACCGCCGTCGAGTTCGTCGAACGAACCGGATGCGACCTGCTCGCGGTCTCGATCGGCACCCAGCACGGCGTCGCGTCCGACCGCGACCTCGACGTTCGACCGGACCTCGCCGTGGCGATCGACGAGGCCCTCGTCGAGGCGGGGGAAGAGACCTTTCTCGTCGTGCACGGGGCCTCCGGCCTCGCCGACGAGCGGATCGAGGCGTTGCTCGACGCCGGGGTCTGCAAGTTCAACAAGAACACCCGCTACCAGTACGAGTTCGCCCGAACCGCCGCCGACTTCTACCACGACCACGCTGACGCCATCCGCCCGCCCGAGGGCGTTCCCGACGACCGCTCGAACTTCTTCGCCGGGAGCGACTGGTCGCCGGAGAAGGCGTCCTTCCACCCACACGTCGTCTCGAACGCCGCTCGCAACCGGATCGCGACGGTGATGAGCGAGCTCTGTGAGGTGACGGGCAACGCCGGCGAGACGATGGCCTCGGGGCGATGACCGAGGGCGATCCCGTCCTGATCGGGGTCGATGCCGGCCTGACCAACGTCACGGTGACGGCGTTCGACGGAACCGGCGACGACCTCGCGACCGCTTCCGAACCGACGCCGACGGTCGAGACGCCGCCCGACCGGGACGAACAGGACCACGACCGGCTCTGGGAGACCGTCGGCGAGACGGTCGCGGCGGTAATCGAAGCGCTCGAGGTCACGCCGTCGGCGGTCGCCGCGGTCGGCGTCGCCGGCCACGGCCACGGTCTCTACGGCCTCGACGCGGACGGAACGGCCGTCTGCGGGATCAAGTCGACCGATAGCCGAGCGATCGGAGTCCTCGAAGAACACCGTTCGGACGTGGCCGACGCGGTCGCCGACCGCCTCGGCTGGCAGCCGTTCGGTGCCGACCCGCTGAGCCTGCTCGTCTGGCTCGCCGAGCACGACCCGGCGACGTACGACCGGCTCGATACGGTACTCTTTGCGAAGGACGTGCTCACCCACCGGCTCACCGGCGAGCGGTCGACGGACCCCACGGAGGGGAGCGTCTTCTACGGCCCCGATGCCGAGTACGACAGGGAGGTCTTCGAGCTGCTCGACATCCCGGCGGCCTTCGAGACACTGCCGCCGGTGACTTCGAGCACCGATGCCTGCGGCACGGTGACGAGCGAAGCCGCGGCCCGGACCGGACTCCCCGAGGGAACGCCCGTCGCAACGGGATTCCACGACGTCGCGGCGTGTGCGCTCGGTGCCGGTCTCACCGCACCCGGCGACGGACTCGCGATCCTCGGCACGTGGGGCCAGAGCGTCGCGGTGCTCGACTCGCCGGCGGACGGGAGCGGCGGCCTCCCACGGCGCTACCTCGACGGCTGGATCCGGTACAAGGGACTCAGGGCCGGCGCAGCCTGTGTCGAGTGGTTCACCGAGAACTACGGGGCCGACTGGCATCGGGAGGCCCGCGAACGCGATGTCGACCCACACACGGTATACGAGGAGACGATCGCCGACGTTCCCCCCGGTTCGAACGGGGTCGTCTTCCACCCGTTCCTCAACGGTTCGACGGACGACCCGACCAGTACGGGCGGGTTCTTCGGGCTCCGGATGGACCACACCGCAGCGCAGATGCTCCGGTCGATCTACGAGGGGGTCGCGGTCGCCCAGACCGACGCGCTCTCGGAGCTCGCGCCGGAACTCGACTCGATCCGTCTCACGGGTGGCGGTGCGCGGAGCGACGAGTGGGCGCGGATGTTCGCCGACATCGCCGACCGGCCGGTCACGGTGCCCGCGGAGCGCGAGACCGGGGCGCTCGGGGCGGCGCTGTGCGGTGGCGTCGCCGCCGGCGTCTACCCCGACGCCGAGCGGGCGGTCGCGCGGACCGTCGAACCGGCCCGCCGGTACGAACCGAACCCGGACGTCGAGGCGACCTATCGAACGCTCGAAACGGCGTTCTCGCAGGCCGCCGACGGGATGCGCGCGCCGTGGGAAACGCTCAAGTCGCTTAGGGAGATGTCCCAACACGAAGAATGAACGTGTTGCTCTGCGGTGACCCACAACAGCCGAGCGAGTACATGTACGAGGCGCTCGGCCATCTCGAGGACCGAGGTCTGACGTTCGAGCGGATGGACTGGATGGGCGAGGCCTCCCCCGGCGAGTTCCGAAACGTGACGATGGACATGGAGTCGCTCGGCCCCGGGAGCTACGACACCGACGCCATCGCCGAGCGGCTCGACGGTATCGACGCGCTCGTCGTCCACAAGGCACCGGTCTCCCGCGAACTCATCGAGAGCGGCGAGTCGCTCTCGGTCGTCGGGGCCGCCCGCGGCGGGACGGAGAACGTCGATATCGACGCGGCACACGAGAACGATATCACGGTCTTGCACGCGCCCGGCCGTAATCGCGACGCCGTCGCCGACTACGCGGTGTCGATGCTGCTCTCGCGGGTGCGCGAGATCCCGTTCAACCACGCCGACCTCTCGACTGGCGAGTGGAGCCAGGTGTTCGACCCGGACCGACTCCCCCCGGATATGCGAACCGCGACGGTCGGGATCGTCGGCTTCGGCCACATCGGCCGTGGCGTCGCCCGTCGGCTGGCGGGCTTCGAGACCGAGTGTCTGGTCTACGACCCGTTCGTCGCGGACGAGGAGATCCGGGAAGCCGGCTCCGAACCGGCCGACCTGCCGGACCTGCTCGCCGAGGCCGACGCCGTGACCCTCCACGTCCGACTCTCGGAGGATACGGCTGAGATGATCGGCGAGGAAGAGTTCGCACGGATGAACTCCGAGGCGTTTCTGGTCAACACCGCGCGGGGCGGGTTGGTCGACGAGGACGCGCTCGTCGACGCCCTCGCGGCGGACGAGATCGGCGGCGCGGCGCTCGATGTCTTCCAGCAGGAGCCGCTGCCGGACGACCACCCGCTGCTCGACTTCGAGAACGTCGTCCTGACGCCACACGTCGCCGGCTCGACCCGCGATGCCGTGCTCGGCGGACCGCGGATCATCGCGACGCAGCTCGCGGCCTACCTCGACGACGAGACGCCCGAGCACGTCGTACAGTGAACTGACCGGTGTCGCGGCGACCTAACGGCTCGTCGTTCTCCGCGAATATCGGCTACCAGCGGCTGACTGTCGCCGAGAAGAGCCCCCGGTGCTGCTGACGACCGGGTTCGCCTCTCCGTGGGGTCGAGAACCCACCCACGACGGGCTGAACGGCCCGACTGCGTTTCTCAGTCGACCCTCGCCTCGTCGCCCGCGAGGTCCTCGATTATCTGCATAACTCCTGAATTATCGTCGCGGCCGCGGCCGGTGGTCTCCATCGCCTTGTAGAGTTCGTGGGCCACCGAGGTCTGGGGCATCGGCGAACCGAACGCCTCGCCGGCGTCGGTGGCGATGCGAAGGTCCTTGTACTGATAGGAGGCGAAGAAGCCGGGGTCGAACTGTCCCTGAATCATGTTCGGTGCGCGGTTGTCGAGCGTCCAGCAGCCCGCCGCGCCGCCCGAGATCGCCTCGACGACCGCTTCGAGGTCCGCACCCGCCTGGTGGGCGAAGACCAGCGCCTCGCTCACCCCGACCATCTGGGCGGCGACCACGATCTGATTGCAGGCTTTCGTCGTCTGGCCCGCGCCGTTCGGCCCACAGTGGGTCACGGTGCTGCCCATCACCTCGAAGAGCTCCCGACAGTCCTCGAAGACCGATTCGTCCCCGCCGACCATGATCGAGAGCGTGCCCTCGATCGCGCCCTCCTCGCCACCGGAGATAGGCGCGTCGAGCATCGCGGCTCCCCGCTCGGCGATCGCCTCGGCGAGGTCCTCGGTGACCGTCGGGGAGATGGTCGACATGTCCACGACGACCATCCCCTCTTCCAGCCCGTCGAGCACGCCCTCGTCCCCACGGACGATCTCCTCGACGACCGGCGAGTCGGGGAGACAGGTGATCACGACGTCCGAGCGCTCGGCGACCTCTTTGGGTGAGGTCGCCCCCTCACCGCCGGAGGCTTCGAGCTCCTCGACCGACTCGTCGGAGCGGTTGTGCCCGACGACGTCGTAGCCCGCGTCGAGGAGGTTCTCCGCCATCGGTCCGCCCATGATGCCGAGTCCGACGAATCCGACCGTTTCGGTGGCCATGTCACCCGAATCTCGGGCAGGGGTCAAAACGATGGCGGAGGCGGGGGTCGGAACGATAGCAGAAGTCGAGTACTCAGGTCGCTCCTGATCACGGAGACGAGGCTCGACCACTCTATCGATCGTAGGGTGTATCTCTACCTACACCGCCGAGTGCTATTTCACAGTTCAGTAATCGTCTACTTCGATGATCTCCTTCGTCTCTTTGTGAGTTAGGTCACCATCTCCAGAGACGACGGAAGCAGAGAGTTCACGTCCTACTGCAGCGACGAGAGCATCAACCGCTGTGAGATTCGGTCCCAGGGGACCGATCTCGTCAGCGACCTCCGCCGCGATGACGGCTGTCCGTTGGGAAACTTCGACGATCTCGCCCCACGCAAGCTCTTGGCGTGCTTTCGAGATGTTCGTCTCAGCGTTACTATGCACAGTGCCAAGCAGGTATTCTGTCTAGACTGGTGCTGGAATGATGAACACCTCTTCTTCGTGCTCTTCGAGATACTCCCCAGTTGCATCGACCCCATCCCCGTAGTCGATCAGAAACGAGGTGTCGAGAACCTTCATTCGATATCGCGACTCTCGGCGATACGCTCGATGCGTTCGGCCGACTCTCGCTTTCCCCGATCGCGTACCTCCTGAATGCGCTCCCCTCTATCCGTTCCTTCGAAGGCCCCAAATCCCGCAAAGAGGTCCCGGTCCTCGGTCAGTAGTCGCTCGAGTACGTCGTTGAACGATTCGCCCTCTCGCCGCCGGTTCTCCAATTCGGTTTTCACGACCGAACTGACCCTGATCTGTTCGTCGGCGGTGCTCATATCGCGTTGACATTCGTGTCGACGCGACTTGTCCCTTTGGCTGAGAGGAACTCTACCGTCCGGACTGACTTCGTACGGACGACAACAGGTCAGTGATACTCTCTGTATGAGCACCTAGAAAGGCTGGATACGACGAACGACGAGAGCTAATTCCGGCGTTTCGATTTCGCCTCGCGGACGTCGCTACCGTCCCGGAGCATATCAGGACAATCAGGGCAGACCCGAACGGTATCCATCCCAGTCGGTGCGAACACGCGAACGTACTGCTGAGTGACGAACGCATCGCAGTTGTCGCAATTCGGCATACCCAGTGGTGGCTCGTTCGTCTTACTTGACGGTATCGGGTTCGAGTAGGATAACGACTATCGCTCGGGTATCACGTCGTGTGTTGTGGCGTGCTGGGTGGGTGTACGGGTGGAAGATCCGAGTCGAACGGGTTAGAACCGATCGATGCCGAACGGTTCGAGCACGTCCGGGTCGTCGCCGCACACCGCGCCCGCGACGAGTTTTCCCGAGTACGGTCCGAGCTGGAGACCCGACGGTCCGTGGCCGGTCGCGACGAACGCCCCCTCGACATCCGGCACCGCGCCGAGCACCGGTAGCCCGTCGGCCGAAACCGGGCGAAGACCGACCCGCACCTCCCGGACGGACGCCTCGGCGAGCCCCGGCGCGACCCGCGTCGCCTCGTCGAGCACTTCCTGGAGCCCCGCGACAGTGCTGTGGGGCGCGAACCCCGTCCCGGTCTCGCGGGTCGCGCCGACCGCGACCCGGCCGTCGTCCCACGAGACGAGGTAGTGGCCGCGAAACGGGCTAACGATCGGCCAGTCGGTCGTGTCCGCATCGACGTCGAGGTGGACGATCTGACCGCGCTGGGGTTCGATCGGGATCGAGACCCCCAGTTGGTCGCCGAACGACGCCGACCACGCGCCGCCGGCGACCACGACCCGCTCCGTCTCGATCCGGTCGCCGTCGACGACGACCGCCTCGATCGAGCCCCCATCCACGACGAGCCGTTCCGCGTTCGCGTCCTTCATTTCGAGGCCACGGGCCTCGCTCGCCCGTCGGAGCGCACCCTCGAACCGCCGTCCGTCGACCCGCGCGGCGTCGTCGTAGCGAAACGCGCGCCGGACATCGGCCAGCGGGGGAAACGCCGTCCGGGCTTCCTCGGTCGTGAGTTCGGCCAGCGATCCCTCCCTCGGCGGGCCGGCCGCCGCCTCCCGTTCGCGAACCTCGGCGAGGGTCTCGTCGGACCTGTCGGCCTCGGTCTCGTCGATCGCGACCCGGAGGAGGTCGCGCTCAGCGTAGCCGTGCGGACCGTCTTGGTCGATTTCGAGCGCCGCCACGAGGTCGTCGTAGTAGGCCACCGCCTCGGCGGCGAACCCGAACCACGGCTCGCCGCGCGAACTCGTCGCCGCCGAGAGGATCCCCGCACCGGCGTCGGTCGCCCGGCCCTCGTCCCGACGGTCGACGAGCAGCGTTTCGACCCCATCCTGGGCGAGATGGTACGCCGTCGAGGAGCCGACGATGCCCCCGCCGACCACCACCGCTTCGTAGCGCTCGTGCATACTCCAGGGGTGTGTGGTCGCCGACTCAACGTATCGATCCCGGCGGCTGCTGCCGGTTTTCGCCCGGTCGAGCGGTCTAGATCTCCTGGCCCGAGGTTTGCAGGCGATACATCTATAGGCGGCGAGGGACTCCCTACCATGATGGTTGATGATGGTGTCTGCGGGCGGGATCCCGCCGTTCGCGTCGCCGGGGCGGGGAACGACTCGCGGAGCGACGAACTCCTCGCCGCCGGACGCGACCCCGAGACGGGCGTCGCGGTAGCGGCGGTGGGGTCGACCGGGATCGCCGGTCTCGAACCGCTCATGCTGGCGACGCTCGACGGCGAGACCGCCTTCTTCTCCGAGATGGATACCGACGGCGTTCGAGCACTCGTCGAGGCGCTCGACGAGGGCACGCTGCCGACCGACGACGCGATGGCGGTCGTCGAACACGAGCCCGAGACGGCGTCGCTGCCGCTCCCCGACGAGGGACCGCTCGGGGTCGGCGAGCGGGCCGTGCTAGCGGGCTGTGGCTGGACGGTGCCGACGAGCACTGCCGACTACCGCGACGGGGAGTTCCTCGCGTCCGAAACGACCGCCGACGTAATGGGGCAGCTCCGAGAGGAAGGGCTGCGCGGGCGCGGGCGCGGCGACGTCGCCACCGATACGCCGGTCGTCGAGGAGTGGGAGACCGTGGCCGAAGCCGACGGCGACGCGGTGGTGGTCGTGAACGCCAACGAGGCCGACACCGACGCCGAGGCGGACCGCCTCCTGCTCGAAAGTGCCCCGTTCTCCGTGCTCGACCCGGCGTTCGCCGCCGCCCGCGCGGTGGACGCCACCGACCTCGTGATATACGTCAACGAATCCGAGCGTCTGGCCCGCGAGCGGGCGAAGACGGCGGCGCAAACCCTCGACGAGGCCGTCGACAGGCTTTCGACGCGGATCGTCGCCGGCCCGGACGAGTACAAAGCCGGCGAACCCACGGTCGCCCTCGAAGCCATCGAGGGCAACCACCGGCTCGAATCCCGGCGCACTCCACCCGGCCCCAGTGAGTACGGCGTCGACGGTCGTCCAACGCTGGTCCACACGCCGCGGACGTTCGCCCAAGTCGGGCGCGTTCTCGCTGGCGACGACCTGGGTGGCGTGGCCTCGGACCCCGGAACGCGACTGATCACGGTCACGGGCGACGTCACGTCCCCGGCGACGGTGGAACTCTCGACGGACGACGGCCTCGACTCGGCCCTGTCGGCCGTCGAGGCGGGTGGACGAAGTCTGGCCTGCGTCGGCGGGGTCTTCGGCGGGCTGACGCGCACGCTCGACGTGCCCGCGAACGCGTCCGGGCTGACCGGCGCACAGCTCGGCACCAACGGCGTGGTCGAACTCCTCGGCGAGTCGACCTGCCCGGTGGCGTTCGCGGGCGAACGCGCGAGGTTCGCGAAGGAGGAGAACTGCGGGCGGTGCGTCCCCGGCCGCGAGGGCTCGAACCAGCTTGTGAACCTCCTCCGGGACGTCTACGAGGGCGAGTACAAGGAGGGGATGCTCCGCGAACTCGCCCGGGTGATGCGCGAGACCAGCACCTGTGAACTCGGGCGCGACGCACCCCGACCCGTGACGACCGCGATGGACGGCTTCGGTGCGGAGTTCGCCGCCCACGCCGAGGGCCGCTGTCCGACCGGAGCCTGTGACCGATGACGAGCGACCACGCGACCGACGAGCCGTTCGATGCGACCGACGACGAGGACCTATCATGAGTACGGACCCGATCTGGGAGAACTCCCACACGACCGGACCCGACGTACCGTTCACCGAGGACATCGCCCCGGGAACCGCGAACGACCCCGCGGCAGGCGCGACCGAGGCGGCGACGGTGACCGTCGACGGCGAGCCCGTCGCGGTCGAGGAAGGGGAAACCCTGCTCGACGCGTGCGAACGCGTCGAGACCGAGGGCGAGGTGCTCGCGCTCTGTTCGTACGACGAGGAGGAGAAGATCGGCCCGCGGAGCGAGTGTCGAACCTGTATGGTCGACACCGAGGAGCACGGCGTCGTGCCCTCGTGTAGCTTCCCGCCGGAGGAGGGCATGACCGTCACCACCGACACCGCCGCGGCGAGCGAGGCGCGCGACGTCAACCTCGACCTCCTGCTCTCGAATCACAACCTGCTGTGTACGACCTGCGGCCAGAACGGCCGGTGTGACCTCCAGGACGTCTCGATCCAGAACGAGGTCGAGGAGCCCAGGTACGGCGTGATGCACGACCGGAGCGAACTCGTGCCGCTCGACGATTCCTCGCCGTTCATCCAGATCGACCGGAACAAGTGTATCCTCTGTAACCGCTGTGTCGAGGCCTGCAACGACGTCCAGGTCGAGGGCGTCCTCCGGATGGAGGGCTCGGGCGAGGACACCCGTATCGGCTTCCAGAACGGCGCGGAGACGATGATGGAGTCGACCTGCGTCTCCTGTGGTCACTGCGCGACGGTGTGCCCGACGGGCGCGCTGGTCGAACAGGGGCTCGTGGACTCGACGACGCTTCCAGTCCCCGGTTTCACCCACAAGAACTCCGCCGAGGAGATCATCGGCGAGGACTACGAACACCAGCCGGGCCAGATGACGCCGATGAAACGCCGGGAGGACACCGAGAACGAGCCGGCGGCCACCTTCGAGTCCGTGGGGGACGACTGAGATGAGCCAGGACACATCCGACACCGAGAAGGAAGGCGTCGCGGGCTTCATGGCCCGCGCGAAGGAACAGGCTGGCGAGGGAGCAAAGGAGGCCGCGAACGACAAGGTCGTCAGACCGTTCGAGCACGCGGTCTCGGGCTTCATGGGGGACGCGGTCTCGGAGGGCCGGCTGTTCTCGATCGCCGACGCGGTCGCCGACTACCAGGAGAACGACATCGACGTCACCGACACGACCTGTGAGTACTGCGCGGTCGGCTGCCGGTTCGACGTGCTCACGAAGGACGGCGAGTTCCTCGGGACCAGACCCCGCCCGGAGAAAGCACCCATCAACGGGATCTCGACCTGCGTCAAAGGGAAGTTCGCCCACGGCTACACCCACAGCGACGACCGACTGACCCAGCCGTTGGTCAAGGAGGACGGCGAGTTCCGGGAGGCCTCGTGGGACGAGGCGCTCACGCGGGTCGCGGAGGGTCTCGGCGGGGTCAAGGAGGAGTACGGCCCCGACGGGCTCGGTTTCGTGGCCTCCTCGAAGGCGACCAACGAGGACAACTACGCGATGCAGCGGTTCGCACGCGAGGTCATCGGCACCAACAACATCGACAACTGCAACCGGCTCTGTCACTCCTCGACCGTCTCCGGCCTCTCATCGACGTTCGGCTTCGGCGCGGCCTCCGTCGGGATGGAGGCGCTCGAAGAGACCGACTGTTACCTCCTGACCGGCTCGAACACCACCGAGGCCCACCCGGTGCTCGCGACCCGGATCAAACAGAACGTCAAGGACAACGACGCCGACCTCCTCGTGTTCGACCCGCGGAAGACCCAGATCGCCGAGTACGCAGACCAGTACACCCAGATCAATGCAGGTTACGACAACACCTGGCTCAACGGGCTCGTCAGGTACATCCTGAAGAACGACCTCGAGGACCGGGAGTTCATCGAGGAGCGGACGACGGGCATCGAGCAGGTCGAGGAGAGCGTCGAGAAGTTCACGCCGGAGTTCGTCGAGGAGCACGCGGGTGTCCCGCCGGAGGAACTCGTGAGCGCGGCCGAGACCATCACGGAGGCCGACTCCTGTGTGTTCGGCTGGACGCTCGGGATGACCGAGCACGCCAAAGGCACCGAGAACATCTACGCCATCGCGAACCTCGCGCTGGTGACCGGACACATCGGCAACCCGAAATCGGGCGTCTCGCCGTTCCGCGGCCAGAACAACGTCCAGGGCGGCGGCGGCGACATGGGGCCGCTCCCGAACAACTTCCCGGGCTACCAGCCGGTGACCAACGAGGAACACCGGGAGAAGTTCGCCGAGGCCTACGGGATGGACGTCGAGGAGATGCCCGACAAGGAGGGCTACCGCCTCACGGACATGTTCCTCACGGACGACATCCACGGGATGTTCATCCAGGGCGAGAACTCGCTGGTCTCGGAGCCGAACATCGCCCACGCACGCGAGACGATCGAGAACCTCGACTTCTTCGCGGTGCAGGACATCTTCCTGACCGAGACCGCCGAGCTCGCCGACGTAGTCCTGCCGGCGACCGCCTCGCTGGAGTCCAACGGAACGTACACCGCCTCGACGCGCCACGTCCAGCTGGTGAAGCGGGCGGTCGACCCCATCGGCAACGCCAAACCCGACTGGCGGATCACCAAGGCGCTCGCGGCGAAGTTCGGCTACGAGTGGGAGTACGACCACCCGAGCGACATCATGGACGAGATCAACGACCTCGTCCCGATCTACGGTGGCATCAGCCACGAGCGCCTCGAAGCCCTCGGGGACGGCGAAGGGCTCCAGTGGCCCGTCTGGGACATGGACCATCCCGGCACCCCCTACACCTACGAGGAGGAGTTCCAGACCAACGACGGGCTGGCGCACATGCACCCCGCCGATACGGTGGATCCCTCGGAGACGCCGGACGACGACTACCCGCTGGTGATGACCTCGGGGCGGGTCCTCTATCAGTACCACACCGGGACGATGACGTTCCGCGACGAGGGGGTCATGTCCTACTCAGACAAGAGCTTCGTCGAGGTCCACCCCGAGACCGCCGAGGAGTACGGGATCGCGGACGAGGAGGTCGTCGAACTCACCTCCCGGCACGGCAAGACGGAGATGCTGGTCCAGGTCACCACCCGACCGAACCCCGGCGAAGTGTTCGTCCCGATGCACTACCTCGAAGGCGGCGCGAACAACCTCACGAAGGAGGACCCGCTCGACGGCGCGGCACGCACGCCCGAGTACAAGATCACCGACGTCCAGATCACGGGAACCGAGAAGGAGGCCGACGACCTCCAGGGGAGCGTGCCGCGTGGCGAGGCGAGACGACCCGCGAGCTCGGACGACTGACCGGGCGGGCGGTGCCAACAGTTATTTTCGGTCGTCCCGAACGGAACGACCATGGGAACGGTCACCGAGGACGACGTCGGCAAGCCAATCCTCACGGCGGAAGGGCAGAGCATCGGCACGCTCGGCGGGGTCGACGGCCCCACGATGTACATCGACGTCGACGACGACATCGACGCCGGGCTCCTGAGCGACATGAAGATCGCCGAGATCACGGGTATCAAAGCCGACGGCGAGACCCTCGCGGGCGCGCCGCTGGCGTCGGTCGCCGACGTCACCGACGAGGAGATCCGGTTCTGGCCGTCCTACGCCGCCGAATCCGAACACGAGTCGGTCTCCTACGAGGACATCCCCGAAGAGGACAGCCACACCGAGGACTTCTGAGCCGGCCGCGGACCCGCCGGCGCGGTCAACACCTAAGTGCTCGCGCGCGAAACGTGACCCAATGAGTTGGACCGTGAAAGCGAAGCGGCTGGTCGGCCTCGACCCGACGCCGACCGGCATCGGCAGCCACCAGCGAACCGTCCACGAGTGTACGGTCTGCGGGACCGAGTTCGACGTCGAGGGGTCGACCTGCCCGCGCTGTGGGGGTCACCTCCTGCGCGAGAGGACCACGACCCCCCGGGCGGGATTCAACCTCGCGTTCGCGGTCGTCACGGCCGGCCTCGCGGTAGCGTACAACGTTCTGACGGGCAACTATCCGAAGGAAGGGCCGGGAGCCTGAGCCGGGCGGTCGGGGCTCGCGAACGACACCGATAACAGGCCGTCCCGTCCCGTCTCGGTTCGGTATGGTCGACCGCAACGACCGGATCGTTCGAGCGGCCGCCGACGAGGGCGAATCACTGCTCGTGGACGACTTCGTCCGCCTCGTCGAGCAGTACCACGACAACGACCGGGCGGGGGTCGCCCGGGAGACCCTCGATGCCTACGCGCGCCGGCTGGAGGACGAACGGCCCGACTTCGACGCCGACGCCTTCCTCGGCGCGATCGACGACCGGCTCACCGACGACGGCTACGCCACCGACGCGTTCTATCGCCTCGACGACGACCGGGTCAGCGTCTACCCGGCACAGTGGCACGACGACCTCGGCGGCGAAACCGACCTCCGGGAGTACGTCCGCTATCTGGGCGCGCTCGAACCAGGGGCGGGGGCGGAGCTCGGCGGTGCCGGTCGCGGCGTCCCCGAACACGAACTCCTCGATGCCGTGGGTGTACTCGGCGGCACCGACCCCGACGCGGCGAAGGCCGAACTCGAACGCCTCCGCGACGGGGGCGAACTCGTCGAGGACGCCGACCAGCACCCGAACGCGCGGGTCCGCTTTCCCGACACCGAGCGGGAGTAGCTCGATCCGGGTAGACCGGTAGCCGACGAACCGACCTCCAGTCCCCACGGAGGGGTTTTGCCGTCCCACGACCTACCGGGGGCCATGTCGCTTCTGATCGGCACGCAGGACGGCGTCTTCCGGTCGGGCGAGTCGCTCGACGACGCGGAGCGCGTGGTCGACGCGGGGAACACGCTTCGGGTGCGAACCCTCGATGAGGACGCGTACGCCGCGACCACGAGCGGGCTCTACCGCTCGACCGACGGCGGGAGGACGTGGGAGAACCTCGATGTACCGCGCGAGGAGGTCTACTCAGTTGTTACGAGCCCTGACGGCGAGCGACTCTACGCCGGAACCCATCCCGCTCACCTCTACGTCTCGACCGACAATGGCGCGACGTGGGAGGAGTGTGAGGGCTTTCAGGAGCTCCCGTCGCGCGAGGAGTGGCACACTCCACGTCACCGCAACGAGGCCCACGTCCGGAGTCTCGGTACGCACGCCGACGCGCCCGACAGGCTGGTCGCGGGCGTCGAGGTCGGCGGGGTACACGTCAGCGACGACCGCGGCGAGACGTGGACCGAGCGGCGCGAGGGGGTTCACCACGACGTCCACCACGTCCTCGTGCTCGGCGGCGAGGAGTACGTCGCCTCGACCGGCGGCGGGCTCTACCGAACCCGCGACGCCGGCACGTCGTGGATCCGGCTCGACGAGGCCGTCGACCACGGCTACTTCCGGGAGGCGTTCGCGTTCGAGGGGACCCTCTACGTCGCCGCGGCGCGCGACCCGCCGCCGACGTGGGGCGGCGAGAGCGGGGCCGACGCGGCGTTGTTCGAATCCCGGGACGGCGGCGACACGCTCGACGCGGTATCGTACCCCGGCGAGCCCGCGAGCTTCGTGCTCGCGTGGACAGCGTGGAACGGGCGGGTGGTCGCCGGCACGACCGAAGGCCGGGTGCTGGCTCGCGAGCCCGACGGCTGGACGACGGTCGGGCACGTCCCGTCGGGGGTCCGCTCGCTCGCGGCCGTCTGAGATCCACACCGGAGTAGGGGCTTCGGAGGGACCGGAGTTCGCGGAAGGGGTCGAACACGCGTGGTCAGCGCGCAGGTTTAACCGTCCGCGGGCCGAAGCCGACCCATGCTCGTCGATGGGTTCGGACGGGAGGTCTCGGGGGTCCGGATCTCGCTGACCGACCGCTGTAACTTCGATTGCGTCTACTGCCACAACGAGGGGCTCGGCGACACCCGCGGCCCGATGGACCCCGCCGAGAACGAGATGGGGACCGAGGACGTGGTACGGTTTCTGGAGGTCGCCCGCGAGTTCGGCGTCGAGAAGGCGAAGTTCACCGGTGGCGAGCCGATGCTTCGCGACGACTTAGAGGAGATCGTCCGGCGCACGCCCGACGGGATGGAGACCTCGCTCACCACCAACGGGACCTTCCTGCCGGGCCGGGCGGAGACGCTCCGCGAGGCCGGATTGGACCGGGTCAACGTCTCCCAGGACGCCCTCGACAGGGACGATTTCGCCGCGATCACCGAATCGGGTGCCTACGACAGGGTCATCGAGGGCGTCGAGGCCGCGCTCGACGCGGGGCTCGACCCCGTGAAGCTCAACATGGTGGTCTTCGAGGGCACCGTCGAGTACGTCCCGGAGATGGTCGAACACGTCGCGACGAATCCCGGACTCCGGCTCCAGCTCATCGAGTACATGCCCGAGATCGCCGGCCATCCCGACTGGGCGGTCGACATCGGTCGGATCCACGACTGGCTCGCCGAGCGGGCCGACCGGATCGAACACCGCGAGATGCACGACCGGCGGCGCTACTGGATGGCCGACGAGGACGAAGCGCACGGTGCCCCCGACGACACCTCGGGGGGGATGGTCGAGATCGTCGACCCGGTCGGCAACGAGACGTTCTGTGCGAACTGCCACCGGGTGCGGGTCACCCACGAGGGCTACCTCAAGGGCTGTCTCAACCGCAACGACGACCTCAAGTCGATGGGCGAGATGAACCGGGACGAGATCCGCGAGGCCTTCCGCGAGGTCGTCGGCGACCGGGTGCCCTACTACGGCGAGTACATGGTCCGGGACGGCGACGGCGGCTGGAAGGTCAACGAGAAGTACGTCGAAGAGCCCGTCAGCGCGTAGCGCCGTCGCTACCGTGTGGTTCGGACGGGGCTCCGTTCTCGAACTCGGCCGCGACGCGCCGTAGCTCCTCCCGTGTGTTGACGTTGGTGAACGTCTTTCCAGCATCGCGCTCGCGGACGGTCGACTCCTCGACGACGACGTGATCGAGCGCCGAGAGTGCCGACACCAGTCGGCGCTCGTCGTTCGAGAGCGCCCGCGCAGCGGCCTCGGCCATCGCGGCCCGCCGGTAGACCGCGTGAGTGGGCTGCAGCCGCCCTTCCCATCGAGGTATTGCGGCGTCGTGGCCCGCCGCGCGGTCGAACAGGAACGAGACGAATCCGGGGTCGACCAGCGGCATGTCGGCGGCGACGACCGCGGCGTACGCCGCGTCGGTCGCGGCGAGGCCCGTCCGGACCCCGGCGAGCGGTCCCCCGTCGGGCTCCGGGTCCACCGCGAACTCGACGGCTATCTCCGAGAGCGCGCGTTCGATTTCCTCGACCTGCGCGGCCCGACAGTTCACCACGAGTTCGTCGACGACGCCGTCGAGCCGCGTCGCGACCCGCCGTATCATCGGAACGCCGTCGACGTCGGCGAGGGTTTTGTCGGCCTCGCCGAAGCGCGTCGAGTAACCGCCGGCGAGGATGACTCCGGCACGCATCGTGGGCAAGTAGGCGTCCGTGAGGATGACGGTTCCGCCCTCCGGCTTCAGTCGTTCAGCGGCCGGTCCGCGGTGGCCATGGCGGGGCGAACCTCGACGCGCGTCTGTCCCTCCCCGACCAGCGGGTCGGCGGCGCGGGCGTGGAGGTAGACACACCCCTCACGGACGCTCTCGGTGCATCGAACGGTCGTTTCGATGGTACCGTTCGCGTTCTCGACGGTGGCCCGGTCGCCGTCTACGAGTCCGCTCTCGTCAGCGTCCGTGGGGTGGATCGCGAGCGTATCGTCGTGTCGGTCGCCGTCGCGCCCCATCGTGGTGTTGGTGGTGTCGCCGCTCCGGCCGCCCGTGAGGAGCACGAGTCCGGCGTCGGTCGCCCCGTCGGCGATCGCGGCGGTCGGGACGAACGACGCGCGCTTCTCGCCGGTCAGGAATCGCTCGCGGTGGAGGACCGCCGTCCCTTCGTCCGCCCCCTCGGGGAACGGCCAGCGCTGACTCCCGGTCCCGATCCCGTCGTAGCTCATACCGGCGTAGCGCGGGTTCACGGTGACCAGCTCCTCGAACACCCGTTCGGGGTCGTCGTCGAACGCGACGTCGGTGAGCCGGTCGCCGAGCGCCCGGAGAACCGAGAGGTCGTCCCGCGCCTCGCCCGGCGCGGATTCGAGAGTCCGCATACGCTGGACCTGGCGGTCGAGGTTCGTGACGGTCCCCGACTTCTCCGACCACGCGCTCGCGGGGAGCACCACGTCGGCGTGGGCGGTGGTCTCGGTGTGGGTCACGTCCTGGACGAGCAGGAAGTCGAGCGATTCGAGGCCGCGCGCGACGCGCTCGGTTCCGAGCTTCGTCACCGCCGGGTTCTCGCCGAGGACGAACGCCCCGCGGATCCCGTCACCGAAGCCGCGCACGAGGTCCTGTTCGTTCAGCCCGGGTTCGGCGGGGGGTTCGATGCCCCACACCCCAGCTACCCGTTCCCGGACCTCTGGGTCGGTGACGGGCTGGCCGCCCGGGAGCCGGTGTGGGAGCGCGCCGACGTCGGAGGCCCCCTGCTCGTTGTTGAGCCCGCGGAAGACGTTCATCCCGGTCCCGCGCTCGCCGAGGTTCCCCGTGAGCAGGAGGAGGTTCAACAGCGCCTCGGCGGTGTCAGGGCCGTCCTCGATGCCGGTGCCGGTGATGACCGTCGCGCGGTCGGCTCGCCCGAACCGACGGGCGACGTCCCGAACCGTCACGAGGTCGACGCCGGCCCGGTCGGCGACCGCCTCCGGGTCCTCGCCCGCGACCGACGCCGCGAACGCCTCGACCCCGGAGGTGCGTTCGGCGACGAACCCCTCGTCGACCAGCCCTTCGTCGAGGATCGTCCTCGCGAGAAGCGAGACCACCTGCGCGTCGGTTCCGGGGCGCGGCGCGAGGTGGCTTTCGGCGAGCCGCGTGGTGGCGTTCGCGCGCGGGTCGACGTGGACGAGGGTTGCGCCGTCGTTGACCGCCGGCCGGACGTACGAATCGAACGCCACCGGCTGCTGGTCGGCGGGGTTCGACCCCACGACCAGAAAGACGTCGGCCGCTTCGAGGTCCGCCAGCGAGTTGGTCATCCCGCCCGCGCCGAGGCGGGCCTCCATCGCCGAGACGCTCGCGTCGTGACACAGCCGTGCCCGGTTGTCGACGTTGTTGGTCCCGAGAACCCGCGCGAGCTTCTGGAAGGTGTAGTTCTCCTCGTTGGTACAGTGTGGCGCGCCGAGGAAGGCGAGCGCGTCCGGGCCGTGGTCGTCGACGATCCCCTCGAACGCCGCTTCGACCCGGTCGAGGGCGTCCGTCCACGTCGCGGGTTCGAGGTCGCCGTCGTGCCGGACCAGCGGCGTCGTCAACCGTTCGTCGGGGTCGAACACGTCGAACGCGCCGAGCCCCTTCGGACAGAGCTCGCCCCGTCGGTTGACCGGCGCGCCGCTGATACCGCGCGCGCGTTCGGCGTTCGCGTCGTATCGAAGCGAACAACCCACCGAACACCGCGGACAAACGCTCTGGATGCCGTCTGCTGGTTCCTGGCTCATGGTGAAACGAACCGCGACCGTGGGACCGACTCGGGGTACCCTTCGGCCGAGAAACGCAAAAACCTGTTTGCGCCGGGCGGACCGCCGACGAGGTCGAGCTATCCGAATTTTCCGGTGATGTAGTCCTCGACGCGCTGGCTCTCGGGGTTCTCGAAGATCGCGTCGGTGTCGCCGTACTCGACGAGCTCCCCACCCGTCAGGAAGACCGCCGTCTGGTCCGAGATCCGAGCCGCTTGCTGCATGTTGTGGGTGACGACGACCACGGTGTACTCCTCGGCGAGGTCCTCGATCAGGTCCTCGATCTTCGCGGTCGCGATCGGGTCGAGCGCCGACGCCGGCTCGTCCATCAGGATCACTTCGGGGCCGACCGCGAGACACCGGGCGATGCAGAGGCGCTGTTGTTGCCCGCCGGAGAGCCCGAGCGCGTTGTCGTCGAGCCGGTCCTTCACCTCGTCCCAGATCGCCGCCTGCCGGAGCGAGCGCTCGACCAGCTCGTCCTCNGAGAGCCCGAGCGCGTTGTCGTCGAGCCGGTCCTTCACCTCGTCCCAGATCGCCGCCTGCCGGAGCGAGCGCTCGACCAGCTCGTCCTCCTTCTCCCCCGAACCCCGGTCGAAGAGTTTGGCCAGCAGCCCGGTCCTGATGTCG
Source organism: Halococcus hamelinensis 100A6 (assembly GCF_000336675.1). Lineage (NCBI taxonomy): Archaea > Methanobacteriati > Methanobacteriota > Halobacteria > Halobacteriales > Halococcaceae > Halococcus > Halococcus hamelinensis. The sequence continues at coordinate 51,333 of NZ_AOMB01000033.1, forward strand.
CCGTGTTTTCGCGGGCCGTAGGCCACGTTGTCGCGGATCGACTTCGGGAACGGGTTCGGCTGCTGGAACACCATCCCCACTNTTTCGCGGGCCGTAGGCCACGTTGTCGCGGATCGACTTCGGGAACGGGTTCGGCTGCTGGAACACCATCCCCACTCGCTTTCGAAGCTCCACGAGGTTCGTGCCGTCGGCGTAGATGTCCTCGCCGTCGAGGGTCACGGACCCGTCGACGCGCGCCGCCTTGATCCGGTCGTTCATCCTGTTGAGACACCGCAGGAACGTCGACTTCCCGCAACCCGAGGGACCGATCAGCGCCGTCACGCTCTCTTCGGGGATGTCGAGGCTGATGTCGGTGAGCGCGTGGTCGTCGCCGTAGTGGACGTTCACGTCCTCGGCCCGGAGCTTCGTCGGGCCGTCGAAGTCGTACTCGGTCCAGGCGGGGTCGAGTCGTTCGTCCGTTTCGCCGGTCGTCCGTTCGGTGGTTGGTTGTGTCGTGGTCATGAGTCGAGTTTCCGCTGGAAGTAGGACCGCGAGGCGATGCCGACGGCGTAGAAGGCGAAGACAACCAGCAGGAGGACCAACGCGGTGGCCCACTGGAAGCCGCCGGAGACGTTCTCGGCCCCGGCGGTGATCGTCGCGAACAGCTGATACGGGAGCGCGGTCGAGGGCTGGAGCAGTGCGTCGGAGCTGACCACGCCGAGGTTCACGAACGGGAACGAGGCGGTGAACCCGAAGGAGAGGTCGACGACGTCGGGACCGACCGCGGGGAACGGTTCGCCGGTCAGCACGAGGAGGATCGGAGCGGTCTCGCCCGCGATCCGCCCTACCCCGAGGATCGTACCGGTGATGACGCCCGGCATCGCGGCCGGCAACACCACCGTCTTGATCGTCTCCCACCGGCTCACCCCGAGCGCGGCGCTGGCGTCGCGGTACTCGTCCGGCACGTTGAGCAGCGCCTCCCGGCTCGTGATGATCACCAGCGGGAGGAGCATGAAGCCCAATACTATCATCCCCGAGAGGAGGCTGCTCTGGTTCGCGATCCGCGGGACGAGGAAGGCGAGGCCGAACAGACCGTAGACGATGCTCGGGGTGCTCCAGAGGCCGTTGGTGGCGACCTCGACGAGCGCGGTGAGCCGGCCCTGCTCGGCGTACTCGGTGAGGAAGACGGCGGTGCCGACGCCGAGGGGCACCGCCAGCAACACCGCGCCGACCACCAGCCAGGCGGTGCCGACGATGGCGGGCGCGACGCCGTTCACGGGGTTGGTCATCGAGAACCCCTCCATCGTGAACGGCCAGTGGAACCAGACCACCGGCCCCTCGACGACCACGTACTGGCCCCAGAACGGCACTTGGAACCAGGTGATCGGCTCCCAGAACAGCCCGTACTGGATCCCGCGGAGCATCGGGCCGACCCCGCGGACCGCGATGAACGAGACCAGCCCGAGGAGCAACGCGATCATCCCGGCGGCGTTCGCGCCGACGAGCAACGACGCGCCGCGGGCCTTCCCCTGCGGGCCGAACCCCGCGCTGGCCTGGGCGGCGCTCCAGGCCAGCACGAGGCCCGCGAGCGAACACAACAACGGGACCGTCGTCGCCGACCGGAAGACCCCCGACAGCCCCGCGGGCTGCCAGGCCCACCCCGGACCGAGAACGCCCGCGAGGACCAGCCCGGCGACGACCAGTCCGAACCCGCCGCCGGTCGCCGCGAGCGCGACGTCCTCGCGTGGCCCCAGCGCGACGCCGACCCCGACCGCCGCGCCGACGAGCGCGCCGACCGGCCAGAGGGTCGACAGGCCGAGCGTCTGGGCCGCGACGAGCCCCCCGGCAGCCAGGCCGACGAGCCCGAAGACCGCCGCGACCAGGAGGCCGGCGGTGCGGTCGGGCGTGGTCTCGAACACGCCTGCCCGGGACCCGAGACCAACCGCTATCATCCCGAGCGAGCCGAGACCGAGAGCGGCCGCGAGCCAATCGACCAGCGCGACGCCGGCGACGGACCCCGGGAGCACGTTCGCGAACCCGAGGAGCCCCGCGAGCACGACGGCGACGGCGAGAACGGCGATCCCGCTCCCGACGTACCGGAGCGTTTCCGCCGCGGTTCCGACGAGCGGGTTCGATCGCTGTGTCAGCGAATCCGTGCTCATCGGTTCCCCCCGAAGCTCCGTTCCATCCGGCGTTCGACGTACTGCGAACCGAGGCTGAGACCCAACACGGTGACGAAGAGGATCACGCCGGCGGCGAACAGCGCGCTCATCTGGGTGCCGCTCGCGATGCCGTACTGGCTCGCGATCAGGCTCGTGAGCGTGATGGTGTTGCCGAAGACGTCGTAGAGCGGGTCGGGGAGGGTCGTGACGTTGGCGAGGATCACCGTCGCGGCCATCGTCTCGCCGACCGCCCGCCCGACGCCAAGCAGGACGGCGGCCGAGACCCCCGAGAACGCCGCCGGGAGCGTGACGTCGGTCGTGGTCTGCCAGTCGGTCGCGCCGAGCGCGAGCGAGCCGTCCTTCATCGCACTCGGGACGCTGTCGATCGCGTCCTCGGCGACCGAGACCACGGTGGGGAGCGCCATCGCGCCGATCACCGCGCCGACCACGAGCAGGCTCCCGAGCGTCGGCAGCCCGAAGTTCGTCGACATGAACGGGCTGAGAAGCGTGAGACCGATGAAGCCGTAGACGATCGAGGGCACGCCCGCGAGCCCCTCGACCGCGGGTTTGAGCAGGCCGCGCGCCCAGTCGGGGGCCATCTCCGCGATGAACACCGCGCCGGCGACCCCGAGCGGTGCGGCGACCAGGGTGGCGATCAGGGTCGTGACGACCGTCCCCCAGATCATCGGGACCAGCGAGAACAACCCCGAGTCCGGGTTCCAGAACGGTGCGCGCTTGAGGACGATCCCGGGCCCCATCGTCCGGAACGCGGGGATCGACTGGGCGACGAGGTAGACCGTGATGAGGGCCAGGACGAGTACCGTGACGACCGTCGCCGCGAGCGTGAGCGCGCGGACGGTCGTCGCCTGGTCGGCGAACAGGCCATAGCCCACGACCAGCACCGCCGCGACGAGGGGATAGCCGACCAGTTCGGGCGCGAGGAGGAAGGTGCCGACCGCGACGAGCAGGACCGCGCCGACGAGCGCGCCGACGCGGCTCGGCGGGTCGAGCCGGGCCAACCGACCCCCGAAGCCGGCTCGCCCGCTCATCGTGTCGGAGCCGGGAGCTTTCGGATCTGGTTCCGACGGCGGTCCGCGGGGAGCACCGAGTAGCCCGCCGCCGCCACGAACGTCTCCTGCCCGTACTCGCTCAACAGCATCCGGAGGAGCGCCGCCTCCTTCTTCGAGGTGCCCTCGTAGGTGTAACAGTGGAGGTCGCGTGCGAGCGGGTAGCCCGCCTCCGCGAGGTTCTCGCCGGGCGTGTAGGTCGTCCCGCCCGCCGTGAGCGCGATCGACGGGACGGAGTCGTCGACGAACGCCAGCGCCATGTAGGCGATCGCGTTGTCGGAGCCGTTGACGATCTGTTTGACCTGCTGGTTCTCGCCCTTCCGGACGTCGACGCCGGGGATCGGCGCGTTCGAGTTCCCGAAGAGGTTGCTCCGGAACGCGGTGTCGGTGCCCGAGCCCTCGGCCCGCCCGACCGCCTGGATCTCCTTCGGCGGTCCCGAGTAGCCGGGAACGTCCCGCCAGTCTTTGACCTCGCCGGTGTAGATCGCCTTCAAGGTCTTCGCCGAGATCTCGGTGACCCCGGCCTCGTAGACCGCCTGACTCACCACGATCGGCTGGGCGTCGACGCCCACGACGTGGTCGGTGTAGTTCCCGAGCTCCGCTCGACCGAGGTCGGGGAACTCGGCTTCCACGGGCGCGCTAGCGTTGGCCAGGTCGAGCCGGCCGCTCCGGAGCTTTTCGAGCCCGGTTCCGGAGTGGCTCAGGCTCACACGTATCGAGAAGGGCGGTGCACCGCCGTCGGCGGGCCCGAAACCGTACAACCCCGCCCAGTAATCCGCGAGATGCTGTTGGGTCTCGATCCCGTAGACGTCGGGGTGCCAGTAGGGTTCGTTGGTACTCCAGTAGCCGGCGGCGGTGCTCACGATCGGGTAGACCGTCGAGGAACCCCCGGCACGGAGCACCGGCCCGGACTCCTCGTCGGCGGAGCCCTCGCTGGAGACGTTCGGTGGCGTCGCACTCGTGCTGATACAACCGGCGAGCGCCGCGCCGACCCCCACCCCGCTCGCGAGGACGGCACGTCGACTCACGGGCCTTTGCGTCATCGGCTATTGATATCTCCGGAGCCGGTAAATACGCTACTATGAAATCTATATAGTCAACCGTTCACCAACCGACGGTCGCGGCGGGAACGACGCGTGAAAACCGGAAGAGTTCGCGAGAACCGAGCCGAAAAGTGAGGTCTCAGGCGTCCTCGTCGTCGAAGTCGAGCGCGGCCGAGTTGATGCAGTAGCGTTTACCCGTGGGGTCGGGGCCGTCGTCGAAGACGTGGCCGAGGTGGCCCTCACAGGTCGCACAGACGACTTCGGTTCGGACCATCCCGTGCGAAGTGTCCTTTCTGAGTTCGACCGAGTCCCCGACGGCGTCGGTGAAGCTCGGCCACCCGGTCTTCGAGCTGTCTCTTATACACATCTCTGNGAGTCCCCGACGGCGTCGGTGAAGCTCGGCCACCCGGTCTTCGAGTCGAACTTGGTCTCCGAGTCGAACAGCTCGGTGCCACAGCCCGCACAGACGAACGTGCCGTCGTCGTGCTGGTCGAGGAGCTCGCCCGAGAACTTGGGTTCGGTCCCCCGCTCGCGCAGGATCTCGTACTCCTCCTCGGTCAGCACCTCGCGCCACTCCTCGTCGGTCTCCGGAAGGTCGGACCCGGTCGTCGCCTCTTGATTCGACATGGCTCGAAGGAGGCGACGAGCGCTCTTGTGTGTTGTGGCACGCGACCGACGGGCGAATCAGAACATTGCGAGCGCGTTCAGACCGGGAACTCCGCGTCGGGGTCGACGACCCGGTCGGGTTCGGGGGGCATCCGCCAGTCGGTGGCGAGTTCGAGGAACTGGACGAGCATCTGGGCGGTCGCGCCCCAGACGACGTAGCCGTCGACCCGGAAGAAGTGGAGGCGGGTCTCGCCGTAGTGGGGGTGGTCGCGCCGCTCGGAGTCGTAGTTCGCGAGGTCGGTGAGGTCGGCGAGCGAGAGCACCGCTATCTCGGCGACCTCGCGTTCGTCGGGGACGTACTCGTGGTCGGGAACCCGCGCGACGAACGGCCGGATGGCGTACCCGGTGACGGTGTGGATGTCGTCGAGCCGGCCCACTATCTCCGCGGTCGTCGGGTCGAGCCCGATCTCCTCGTCGGCCTCGCGAAGCGCGGTCGCGGCGAGGTCGTCGTCGGCCGGTTCGCGGCCGCCGCCGGGGAAGCTCATCTGGCCCGGATGCTCGCCGAGGTGGTCGGCGCGCTTCGTGAACAGCAGCGCCGGACCGGCGTCGCGGGCGATGACCGGGACCAGCACCGCGGCGTCGCGTTCCCCGTCGGTGACCGCCACGGCGGACCGGTCGACCACCCGCGAGAGGTCCATACACCGACGAGGTGGCCGTGCGGTATAATTCGTGTGTTCGACCCACGGGGAGCCCGCCCATCGGCTCGGCACCGAAACGGCGACCACAGCCGCCGGGGACGACCGGACGGGCCGTCTCGGTGTCGGGTTTCACGCGATTTATGGAGCTCTCGACCCTCGAACCGAGCGAATGGAACGTGACACTGTGGCCGGTCGCCGATGGAGAGGGTGCCCGTAAGTGGCGGTCGAGTCCACGGACCTCATCGACCGGCGGTCGGTCGTGAAGATGGTCGTCGGCTTCGCCGTCGCCGCGGTGTTCGTCTACTTCCTCGGGCGCGTCGTCGGCTGGAGCGAGATCCTCGCCGCGCTCGGGCGCGCGGACCCGCGCTGGGTCGTCGTCGGCTGTCTCGCCACATGTGGCTACCTCCTCGCGTGGACGAAGACGTGGCAGGTGGTGCTCGACGCCGGCGGGATACGGGTCGGCTACCGTCGGCTGGTGCCGACGTACCTCGCGGCGACGTTCGCCAACTACACCACCCCGTTCGGCCAGGCCGGCGGCGAACCCTTCATCGCGTACGTCCTCGCCGCGGACACCGACGCGAGCTACGAGGAGAGCCTCGCGAGCGTCTCGACCGCGGACCTGCTGAACCTCCTCCCGTTCTTCACCTTCGCGGGGCTCGGGCTCGCCGCGCTCGCGGTCACCGGCACCGTCCCGCCCGGCGCGCGGTCGATCCTCGCCGGGCTGGCGGCGATCGCCATCGGGATCCCGGGACTGGTCTACGCCGCCTGGCGACGGCGCGACCTCGTGACGCGGCTCCTCATGGGGGTCGTCGGTCCGGTCGCGGCCCGCATCGACCGTATCGAGGCGGCGGCGGTCAGGGCGCGGATCGACGGCTTCTACGACCACGTGGCGCGGATCGCCGACGAGCCACGCGACCTGGCCGTCGGCCTCGTGTTCTCGTATCTCGGCTGGGCCTGTTTCGCCGCCCCGCTCTACTTCGCGGGGCTCGCGCTCGGCTTCACGATCAGTCCGTTGCTGGTGGTCTTTCTCGTGCCCGCGAGCTCGCTCGCCGGGGCCGTACCGACGCCGGGCGGGCTGGGCGCGGTTTCGACGGCGCTCGTTGCGCTCCTCGTCGCGCTGACCCCGATGGGAGCCGGCTCGGCGGCGGCAGTCGCGTTGCTCTACCGCGCGATGAGCTACGTCTTCGCGCTCCTCGTGGCCGGTCCGACCGCGCTCTACGTCACCGCTCGCGTCTGAGAGCCGGACCGTCTCAGTCGGCGGCGGCGTCCAGCCGGTCGCGGATGTCGCCGAGATCGACCGGTGCCCAGGCCTCGATGTCGTAACTGGTGTCGAGGAGGCGGTCGATCTCGCCCGTCCCGTCGCCGAGCGCGCGGGCCGCGTCCGTCCGGAAGCGTTCCTCCACGACGGTCCCGAGCGCCGCCCGGTCGGGCGTCACGGGTTCGCGGTCGAAGATGTGCGGGAGGTCCTCGGCCCCGTCGGGGAGCGCCGGAAACGCGGCCGGGCCGGCGGCGAGCAGCGTTTCGTCGGCCCCCTCGACGACGCCGGCGTCGGGGCCAAAGCGCACGAGATGGTAGGTGGTTATCGCGTCGTCGATGTTTCCACCGTCGAACGTCGTGCCCCGTTTGTAGGCGAGTTCCTCGCCCGCGCTGACCAGGTCCGCCGGCGGCAACGCGCCGAAGAGGTCGACCACGCCGGCGAGTTCGTCGCGACTGAGTTCCATTGGTGGCGGGTCGGGCGGAACGGGTTTAGTCCTTCGTCGCCGCGAGGTCGGCCGCCGCGACCTCCCGAACGTCGTCCGGATCGAGCGGCGCGTCGGTCCACGCCGGGAGCCGGGTGTCCGCGTCGGGGGGAACGATGGCGTCGGCGTACGTCGCGACCTGGTCGCGTTCGGCCATCGGGTCGTAGTCCAGCCCGTTGTGGCGGGCGTCGGCGGCGTACTGACGGACGAACCGGGCCCCGGTCCGTTCGTAGCGCGACGGCAATGCGTCGTAGTCGGGCCGCACACCGTGTGCCTCCACGATACGGAGCAGCGCCCGGCCGACCGCCCGGCTCATCGCCGCCAACCCCTCTCCCCCCGAGATCCCGCGGTGGTCGTGGACGTCGATCCCGAGGTCGACCTGGGCCGTCCGCTCGAATCCCCCCTGTTCGAACGCCGACCCGAGGGTGTCGATCTCGAGCCCCCAGCCGCGCGAGAGCCGGACGCGCCGCGCGAGGTCGCCGGTGAGTCCGACCTCGCCGGCGAGCGCGTAGCGAAACGCGCCCAGATAGTCGAGCACGTCGGCGGTGTGGCGCTCGCGGAGGGTCGCGACCAGGGGTTCGTAGAACAGCCGGAACAGCCGGCCGAAGAGTTGAGTTCGTTCGATACGGGCGTAGTATCCCTTCACGAACTCGAACTCGCCGTCGGCCAGCGGTGCGCAGAGTCGTGGAACGTCCGCGGCCGAGTAGGAGGTCGCGTCGGCGTCGTGGACCACGACGAACTCGTGGCGGCTCGCGAGGCCGAGCGCGAGCCAGACGTCACGGCCCTTGCCGGTCTCGCCCGCGAGGCCGCGGTCGGCGAGCAGGGCGTCGAGCCGGGGGCCGTCACACCACAGGAGGTCGACGGGGAGGTCGAAACCGTCGAGCCACGCCCGGACGTCGGCCACCCGTTCGGGGTCGGCCTGGAGCGCGACGACCACCCGCGCGGGGGAAACGCGTTCGAGCGTCGAGAAGACCCCCGTTGCGGCCGGCGTTCGGTACTCGCGACCCGCCATCGGCACCACGACCGCGGTCCGGTCGGTCGGGGCCTCGGGTGCGGCGTCGCGCACGCCGTGCAGCGTCGTGATCCGTTCCTGTACGTATTCCATCGTCGTCGCTGTCGAACCTGTCGGCCGTCGGACCTCCTCGGGGTCAAGGCTTCCGAAAGCGGCACGCGACGCCGAGCGTCGAAGGGTGAAAAGCACGGGACAAAGGGAATGATGCCAGGACAACGGACCGATGTCCCGTGCGGCGGAACCGATGGGTTCCATTCGACGGAAGACCCCCCGGAAACCTATACTTACTCGCTGCACGGATTTCGTCCCGTGACACACGTTTCAGGTCGTGACACATCCCGGTCGTTCGACTCCACCGGGATCGGTGGACCCACCGGACGGGGCCGACCCGTATCCAAACGTTAACGCCGGTCGATCCCGGATCGCCGGTAATGGGAACACAGACGGTCTCACGACGGCGAGCGTGGCTGATGGCCGCACGCCCGCAGACCCTCCCGGCGGCGGCCTCGCCGGTGGTCGTCGGCATCGGCCTCGCGCTCGGAACGGAGGTGTTCGCGCCGTTGCCGGCGCTCGCGGCGCTCGTCGGCGCGCTCCTCATCCAGGTGGGGACCAACTTCGCGAACGACTACTACGACGCCAAGTCCGGGGTCGACTCCGACGACCGCGAGGGGTTCACGCGGGTCACCCAGTCGGGTCTCATCTCGCCGCCGCAGGTCCGGTCGGCGATGATCGCGACGTTCGCGCTCGCGATACTCGTCGGGATCTATCTGGTCTACGTCGGCGGCGTACCGATCATCGTCATCGGTCTCGCCAGCGTCGCCGCCGGGGTCCTCTACGCCGGCGGGCCCTACCCGTTCGGCTCCTACGGGCTGGGCGACCTGTTCGTCTTCGTCTTCTTCGGCCTCGTCGCCGTCACCGGGACCTACTACGTCCAGGCCGCCGCGCTCGCGACGGCGTTCCCGCTCTGGCTGCCCCCGGACACCCTGCCGCTCGCGGCGGTCGTCGCCAGCCTCCCCGCCGCGGCGCTCTCGACGAACATCCTCGTGGTCAACAACCTCCGCGACCGCGAGACCGACGAGGCGGCCGGCAAGCGCTCGCTCGCGGTCATCATCGGCTACCGCTGGAGCCGCGTCGAGTTCGCCCTCCTGCTCGGGATGGCGTACACGGTCCCCGTCGTCTTCTGGCTCACCGGCTTCTCGCTACTCGTGCTCGCACCGTTGCTCACGGTCCCCTACGCCGTCTACATCGCCGAGACGGTGATGACCCGGACCGACGGCGACGTCCTGAACCCCGCGCTCTCGCAGGTCGGCAAGCTCCTCGCGGCACACTCGGCGCTGTTCGCGCTCGGCCTCGCCCTGCCGGGGGTCCTCGGGTGAGGGTCGAGCCGTTCTCCCTTCGCCTCTCGACACCGCTCTCGACCGCCCACGGCACGATCGACGCCCGTGATGGGTTCGTCGTTCGAGTCGAGGTCGACGGTACCAGAGGGGTCGGCGAGGCGTCGCCGCTCCCCGGTTGGACGGAGTCACTCGACGACTGCGCGGACGCGCTCGAACGGGCGCAGCGGACGGGTTGCGACGGCTGGGACGCGGCGCTCGCCGACCTCGACGACGCGCCGGCGGCGCGCCACGGCCTCGCGCTCGCGCTCGCGGATGCCCGCTCGCGCGCAGCGGACGTCCCCTTTTACCGCTACCTCGGCGGCGATTCCACGGATCGCGTCCCGGTGAACGCTACGATAGGCGATGGCTCGGTCGAGGAAACCGTCGCGGAAGCCCGACAGGCGGTCGAGGCGGGGTTCACGACACTCAAGGTCAAGGTCGGCACGCGAGCCGTCGACGCGGACCTCGAACGCCTCCGTGCGGTCCGGGCGGCGGTGGGGGCCGACATCGCCCTCCGGGCCGACGCCAACGCCGCGTGGGACGCGTCCGAAGCGCGTAGGGCGCTCCCCGAACTCGCCGACCTCGACCTCGCGTACCTCGAACAGCCCCTCTCGTCTACCGACCTCGCGGGCCACTCCGATCTCCGGGGGGACGTCCCCATCGCGCTCGACGAGTCGCTCGCGGAGCACTCGGTTGCGGCGGTCGTCGAGGCCGGGGCGGCCGACCGAGTGGTACTGAAGCCGATGGTGCTCGGCGGGCCGGACCGCGCCCGTGAGGCTGCGCTCGCCGCCCGGGAGGCGGGGCTCGATGCGGTGCTCTCGACCACCATCGACGGCGCGCTCGCGCGTGCCGGTGCGGTCCACGTCGCCGCGAGCCTCCCCGACCCGCCCGCCGCGGGCCTCGCGACCGCCGACCGGCTCGCGACGGACCTGATCCCCGACCCCGCACCCGTCGACGATGGCCACGCGGACGTACCCCAGGGAGCGGGAAACGCACCCGACCCGGCGGAGGGCTGACCCATGGACGTCTTCGGCCAGCGCGTCGAGACCTCGCCGACCGCGACCGCGCTCGTCGCGGGCGAGCGCGAGTGGAGCTACGCCGACCTCGATGCCGGGGTCGAACGGGTCACGGGACGGCTCGCGGCCCTCGGGCTCGGGCCCGGTGACCACCTCGGGATCCTCACCGAGACCCGGCCGGCCGCGGTGGAGCTCGTCCACGCCGCGGCGCGCCTCGGCTGCGTGCTCGTCGCGTTCAACGCCCGACTCACCCCGTCGGAGCTCGGCTCGCAGGTCGAGCGCGCCGACCTCGCGGCCCTGGTCTGTGCGGCCGACACCGAGGCGACGGCTGTCGACGTGGCGGACGGGATTCCGGTCGCGTCGCTCGACGGAACCACCACGGACGATGCAACCGCGCTCGATACCGTCGACCCAGCAGATTTCGAACCATCCCCGCGACCCGCCGACCGGCCCGCACTGTTGCTCGCCACGTCAGGTACCACCGGCGAGCCGAAACTCGTCGTGCTCACGGGCGAGAATCTCCGGTCGAGCGCGGTGGCCTCGGCGTTCCGGCTCGGGACGTCCCCCGACGACCGCTGGCTCGACCCGCTCTCGGTCTATCACATGGGCGGGTTCGCACCGATCTTTCGCTCGGCGTTCTACGGCACGGCCGTCGTGCTTCCTGAGGGGGGCTTCGACCCCGAGACGACCCTCGCGGCCCTCGACGACCACGACTGTACCGGGGTTTCGCTCGTGCCGACCATGCTCCGTCGGCTGCTCGACGCCGGCTCGCTCCCCGACTCGCTCCGGTTCGTCCTGCTAGGTGGTGCGCCGACCCCGTCCGAACTCGTCGAGCGGTGCGCCCGCCGCGGGGTCCCCGTCCACCCGACCTACGGCATGACCGAGACCGCCTCGCAGGTCGCCACCGCCCGTCCCGAGGAGGCGATCACCCACACCGGCACCGTCGGCCGACCGCTGTTCGGCACCCGACTGTCGATGCTCGACGATGCGGGGAACCCCGTGGAGACGGGCGAGACCGGCGAGATCGTCGTCTCGGGTCCGACGGTCTTCGAGGGATACTACGGCGACGACGACGCGACCGCGTCCGCGTTCTCGGAGGCGGGCTTTCACACCGGCGACGTCGGCCACCGCGACGCGGCGGGTCGGCTCTGGGTTACGGGACGGCTCGACGACCGGATCCAGACCGGCGGCGAGCTCGTCGACCCGGGAGAGGTCGCCGCGGTGCTCCGGAACCATCCCGCGGTCGAGGACGTCGCCGTCGTCGGGCTCCCCGACCCCGAGTGGGGCGAGCGCGTCGGTGCCGTCGTCGTCGCAGAGCGAGAGGTGGATCGCGAGGGGCTCGACGCGCACTGTCGCGAGCGCCTCGCGGGCTTCAAACTCCCACGAGCGATGGCGTTCGCCGACTCGTTGCCGCGAACCGCCTCGGGAACCGTCGAGCGCGACGTGGTGCGGGCGTATCTCCGCAACCACGGCGAATAGGGGATCGAGTGTTCGCTTTTTTTGCGTTCTCTGCGGGAGCGACTATGAAGGGGATCGCCGGTTCCGTTGGATCCGCGACCACAACCACGACGCGCCACGGGCCTCCCCGACCGATCCCCCCGTTCGGACGTCGTCCTCGCTCGTTCAACCCACTGGCAGAACGTTGCTCCGCCAAGCCTGCACTCGCTTCGCTCGCGCAGACCTCGCACGGGCGTCGCGGGCCGCCCGCGCCCGTAAGCGGCCCGCAGGCCGCGCGCCACAGCGCCACCAACGTCAGGCGACGGCTCACTCGTCCCATCGACTGACCGGCCGGGGAGTTTAGCCGCCTCGCCCCCTACCCCAACCTATGTGCACGCTGGTTGTCGCGTGGAACGTCTTCTCGGACGTTCCCGTGACCGTGGCGGCCAACCGCGACGAATCCGTCGACCGACCCTCGAACCCGCCCGAGCGGGTCTCGACCGACCCGGGGGTCGTCGCGCCGACCGACACCGAGGCCGGCGGGACGTGGATCGGCTACAACGAGTTCGGGGTGTTCGTCGCCGTCACGAACCGCTGGACCGACGCCGACCTCGCGGGCGAGCGCTCGCGCGGGCTGCTCGTCCGCGACTGTCTCGAATCCGAATCCGCCGAGGACGCGGCCCGCGTCGCCGAGCGCGCGGTCGAGACCGACGAATACGAGGGGTTCAACCTCGTGGTCGCCGACGCGAACGCCGCACTCCTCCTCGAATGGGCCGGCCAGCTTCGAGTCCGAAACCTCGACCCCGGGGTTCACGTGGTGATGAACACCGGCGCGATCGGCGACGTCACGATCCCGGAGTCGTGGCCCGAACGGGGCGAGCGCCAGGCCGCGAACGGCCGCAAGGTACGCGAGGCGCTCCAGCCCGAACCCGGCGAAACGGGTGACGGGTGGCTCGCACGCGCGGCCGACGTCCTCTCGGACCACGACTACGGCGTCTGCGTCCACCACGAGGAGTTCGGCTTCGGGACGCGGTCCTCGTCGCTGATCACCGTCGACGACGCGGACGAGGCGACCTATCGGTTCGCGGACGGCCCGCCGTGTCGCACGCCGTTCGAGCCGGTCGAAAGTCAGGTTTAACCCACCCGGCGGCGTTCGACCGGTATGAGCACCACGGTCGAGGAGGAACTCTCGGAGGACGAGCGGGCGGGTCTCGAACTCGTCCGCACGACGGGCGGGATCCACCAGAGCGACTTCTGGAAGGAACTCGACGTCACCTCCCGGAAGGGCAGCCGGATCGCCGAATCGCTCGAGGACCGCGACCTCATCGAACGCGAGGACACCGTCTACGAGGGCCACAACACCTACTACCTCTCGCCGGTCGCCCGCGACCTCGATTTCTCGCTCCTGATGGCGGGCAACAACCTCTCGCCGCTGGTCGGCGAGGAGGACGTCGAACCCGAGAGCGACGTCTTCTCCCAGTGGATCATGCAGCTCGCCTACGAGTAACCGGACCCCACTTTTTTACTGCGGGGGGTTCCGCTCGCTTGCAAAAACCTGTTCTGTCGAGTGAAGCGAGACAGAGCTTGGAAGAGCGTGGCTCTTCCAATGGACTAAAAACTGCCGCTCACTCACCTGCGGCTCGTTCGCGGTACAATCATTGATTCCCCCGCGACTGCACCACACCAGCACCGCCTCCGCCGAAGCCCTCGCGCTCCTTCCAGTCGCGCTCGCCCTTCATCCACCAGGCACCATCGACGCCCGCGCAACCGCACCGCGCCATCCGCGCGCCGCAGCCGCACCGTCGCGGCCGCGCTGCGGCTGACGACCCGCCCGCCAACCGGCCCAGGATCGCCCAAAATCGCACTACGGCACCGCCCTGAAGACGTGTCGAGGCGGATAAACACCGTTTTCACGGGAACGAGCCCACATCGAACGAATGACGGTGCTCGGAACGGTGACGACGGCGATCGCGGGGATGGTGTTCGGCCTCTCGGTCGCCGCGCCGCCGGGTCCGATGAACGCGGTCATCGCGGAGGAGAGCGTGGCGCGGGGCTGGACGGCGGGCTTCCGGGCGGGCCTCGGCGCGATGACCGCCGACGCCTGCTTTTTCGTGCTCGCGCTCGTCGGGGCGGTCGCGGTCGTCGAACGCGTACCGGCGGTCCGCGGCGTCGCGTTCGCGGTCGGCGGCCTTCTCATGCTCTACTTCGCCGTCGGCGCGGCGCGCGACGCCACCGCCACCCACGAGGCACCCGCGGAGAGCCGCGGCTTCCGGAAGGCGTTCGTCCTCGCGATCACGAACCCGTTCCAGATCGCGTTCTGGCTCACGGTCGGCGTGGGGCTGCTCGAACCCGGACGGATCGACGTGCTCGGACCGCTTCCGGTGGGTGAACTCTCGGGCCTGCTGGTGGTCCGAACCGGGAGCCCGCTCCTCCTCGTCGGCTTCTTCGCCGGTATCCTGCTCTGGGTCGTGGGGTTCCCGGCGACGCTGGTCGCGGCCGAACGGCGCGCCTCGGGGGTCGGACCGGCGGTCGCCTACGCCAGCGCCGTCGTGCTCGCTGGCTTCGGGGTCGTCTTCCTCGGCGAAGCGCTCACGATGCTCGGCTCACTTCGATGACCCGTCGGTCACCGCACCCTCGACGGTCATCCCCGCGACCTCCTCTTCGAGCCACTCGCGCAGCCACTTCACCCGCTTGAGTCGCTGGTGGATGATGCTCCCGCCACGGTCGGTCTCGATCCGGGTCTCGGCGTCGCGACCGCGGTCGGCCACCCGCGAGACCATCTCGGCGGCGTCCATGTGGGTCCGTGACTCGTAGCCCATCCGGAGCAGGAGGAGTATCGCGCCGTTCGCGCCGATCTTGTCGAGAAGGTCGGCCTCGATGAGACACTGTGTCTCAAGGGGGAGCTCCGTGAGCGGGCCCTGATAGGAGTGGTCGGTGACCGCCGAACAGACCTCCGCGATGAACGACGGCGGGTAGTCGCCGTGGGTTTCGAGGTACTGTCGGGCGACGCGCGCGCCGGCCTCGGCGTGGAGGTCCTGTTCGGCCTCGAGTTTCGAGACGTCGTGGAACACCGCGGCGACTCGCACGACGTCGACGTTCGCGCCCTCGTGCTCGGCGATGTCGGTGGCGATCGCCACCACGTTCTTGATGTGGTTGAACCGGTAGCTCGCCGAGTGCCAGGGGTACCACCGCATTCGGCCGCCCTCGCCCTCGTTGTTGAGGCTGGCTTCGAGGTAGCCCCGGACGAACCGCTCCATCTCCTCGAACGCCTCGGCCGAGACCGGCGATTCCCTCACCTCGACGCCCACGCAGCAACCCCCCGAGATTCGCGATTCGTAGTCATGTTATTCCGATAAACGTTTGTTCATCTCTTTAGCGTTACGACACTGTCATCAGCTATCCCATCACGACCGTCGGGCCACCGGGGCCGGACGGGAGTTCGCCGGCCGGGGGTTTATGCTACTGACCCACAAATCGGTGGCATGGAGATACGCGAGGCGACGATCGACGACGGCGACGCGATCCGGCGGATCGCGCGCGATTCGATGGAAGGCTCCTACTCGCTCAGCCCGCGGGCGATCGACGGCGCGATCACCCAGTGGTACGACGACGACCGCCTCGAACGCAAGCTGGGCGAGGACGACTACCTCTTTCTGGTCGTCGAGGAGGACGAGGAGATCAGGGCGTTCTCCGAATCCGACCTCGTGACCGAGGGCGGCAACGGCGACCTGCTCTGGCTCCACGTCGACCCCGCCTACCGCGGTGCGGGCATCGGCGCGGAGCTGTTCGAGGAGACTCGCGACCACCTGGTCGAGATGGGCGCGGCCCAACTGCGCGCGAAGGTTCTGGAGGACAACGAGGAGGGCAACGAGTTCTACGAGTCGTTCGACTTCGAGCACGTCGGCACCGACACCGTCGATATCGACGACGAGCCCTACATCGAGAACATCTACATGAAGGCCGGCACCGCGGAAGCGACGCCCGAGGAGGTCCGGGAGGACTCCCCGGCGACCGCCACCACCCCCGACGGCCGCGAGATGTACGTCAACAGCGAGGAGGTCGAGCGCGGGGAGAAGGGCCCCTTCTTCACCGCCTACACCGACCCGAGCATGAACGAGGAGGACAAGTACGGCTACTTCTGTGCCAACTGCGAGAGCCTCGACAACGCGATGGACACCATGGGCCGCGTGAAGTGTAACTCCTGTGGGAACCTCCGGAAGGCGACGCGGTGGGACGCGACCTACGGCTAATCGAAACGAACATTTCCCCGACACGTGTGTTCGGATAGAACACACGATGAGCGAGCGCTCGAAGTGGGAACTTTACGGTGGGATCGCCATACTCTTCCTCGGAGTACTGTCGGTCGGGCTCGAACTGTTCTCGCTCATCGTGCTTGGAGAGCACACTGAATACTTCGATGGTGGGTGGCTGACGGCCCTGGAGCTCGTATTTGGTACGTTCTTGCTGGCTCGATACCGCTCCGACCGATTCCGAGAGCTTTCGAGAGTGATCGGCGAAAGTGTCTATTTCAGACTAGCTTTGGCCCTACTCTATCTCGGATTCGGTATTCTCGGTGCGTATCTCGCGATTCAGGCGTACTCCGACGTGGGAGAGGAGGGTGCGACAATCGTACTCGGTTTAGGAGCGCTGTTCGCTATCAGTGGGTTCGCCACCGCCGGAAAAATCGTTCTGGACAGTGAACTCGCATAACATCTCCTTCGGTGCGTTTTAGCCGTACGTCTCCCTCGACATCTCCATGCAGGTGTTCGGCCTCCTCGGCAACCCCGTCTCGCACTCGCTCTCGCCGCCGATGCACGAGGCGGCCTACGACGAACTCGGGATGGACGCCCGCTACGTCACGTTCGAACCCGACGAGTCGGACCTCGAAACGGCCATCGAGGGCGCGCGAGCGCTCGGGATCGAGGGGCTGAACGTCACCATCCCGTTCAAACAGGCCGTGCTCGACCACTGTGACCCCGACGACCTCGCGACCCGGATCGGGGCGGTCAACACCCTCGATTTCGGCGGGGAGGAGGTCACGGGTCACAACACCGACGCGGTCGGGGTCACGCGGGCGTTCGCCCACCACGACGTTCCGCTGGCTGGTCGTGCGGTACTGGTCGGTGCGGGCGGGGCGGGGCGGGCGGCGGCGTTCGCGCTCGCCGACGAGGGAATCGAGGTCTCGATCGCGAACCGGACCGTCGGGACGGCCCACGACCTCGCTGAAGCGGTCGACGGCGCGTCGGGACACGGGCTCGACGAACTCGATGGATTGCTCGCGGGGGCGGACCTGCTGGTGAACGCCACCAGCGTCGGGATGGAGGGCGACGAGTCGCCGGTGCCCGAGGGCGCGCTCCACGGCGATCTCGCGGTGCTGGACGCGGTCTACTCGCCGATCGAGACCCGTCTGTTGCGGGACGCACGGGCGGCGGGCGCGACGACGGTCGACGGGGGCTGGATGTTGCTCTATCAAGGCGTCGCGGCGTTCGAACGCTGGACCGGGCGCGAGGCACCCATCGAGGCAATGAACCGGGCGCTTCGGGCACGTATTTAAGTCTCGGGGGAGAGGATCAGGCAACATGGCGTTGATCGACACGATCAAATCGTTGCTCGGGCTCGACGACGACCGACGGTCGGACGGCGCGGACGACTGGTTCGACGACGACCGGTCGGCCGACCCGGAGACGAGCTCGGAAGCCGCGGTGAAGGGCACCGACGAAAGCGTCGAGGAGTCGGCGGCAGCCGAAGGCGACGCCGCGGGCTCGACGGGCTCGATGACCGAGGAGACGAACGAGTCACCCTCCGCGGCCGAGGACGCCGAGGCCGCCGGACCGACCGACGGCGGTAGTGGTGACGACCTCGAACTCGACCACGACGAAGCCGGCGCGACCGACGACGAAGCGACGGCGGACGTCGGGAGCGGCGAGGACGAGTCGGCGGCCGCGGGGGGCGACGCGGCGGGCTCGACGGAGTCGATGGTCGACGAGTCCGCGGAGGGCGGAGCCGAACCCGGGGAAGTCACCGGATCGGCCGGGAGCGAGCCCGAACCGACGGACACCACGACCGATGCAGGATCGAGCGACGAAAGCGCCGAGGAATCGGCGGCAGCCGAGGGCGACGCGGCGGGCTCGACGGGCTCGATGACCGAGGAGACGAACGAATCACCCTCCGCCGCCGAGGACGCCGAGGCCGCCGGGCCGGCCGACGGCGGCGATGGTGACGACCTCGAACTCGACCACGACGGTGCGGAGACGACCGACGACGACCCCTCGGCCGAGGGAGCGGCGGACGAGACGGTCGACGAGAGCGCCGAGGAGTCCGCGGCCGCCGGCGGTGACGCCGCGGGCTCGACGGGTTCGATAACCGAGGAGACGAACGAATCGATCTCCGCGACCGAGGACGCCGAGGCCGCCGGGCCGACCGACGCCGAGCCCACCCAGGGAACCGAGGATGCCGACACCGACGCGCTCAAAGGGATCGGCCCGTCGTACTCCGAGACGCTCGCCGAGGCCGGCGTCGAGACCGTCGCGGACCTCGCGGACGCCGACCCCGCCGACCTCGCCGACGAGACCGGAGTCTCCGAGAGCCGGGTCGAGCAGTGGACCGAGCGCGCGAAGGCCCGACGGCAGTAACGGCCCAGTATCGCTTTCTTGACCCGGCGTTCCCGTGACCGGCAGCGTATTCTGCCCGGGACCCGACGGGTCGCCGTATGCACGACGAGCTCGAAGCGGTGGTCGTGGCGTTCGACGAGGAGTCCGGCATCGCGACGCTGACGCTCGACCGGCCGGACTCGCTGAACGCGCTGAACGCGCGGATGCGAACGGGGATCGAGACGGGGCTCGACCGCCTCGCCGAACGCGACGCGGACGCCGAGGGTGTCGCGGTTCGCGCGGTGGTCATCGAGGGGGCCGGCGGGAAGGCCTTCTGTGCCGGCGCGGACATCAACGAGTTCTCCGGCACCTCGCCGGGCGCGTTCGAACCCCACACCATGCGGGACTCGGTCGGTGAGTTCCCCGCGCCCGTAATCGCGAAGATCGACGGCTACTGTCTCGGCGGCGGGCTCGAACTCGCGCTGGCCTGTGACTTCCGGCTCGCGAGCGAGTCGAGCCGGCTGGGCTTTCCCGAGGTCGACCTCGGCATCCTGCCCGGGGCGGGCGGGATCCAGTACGTCGCGCGGCTCGCGGACCCCTCGTTCGCGACGGAGCTCGCGATGACCGGCGAACACATCACGGCCGAGCGCGCCGCCGACGCGGGGGTCGTCAACCACGTCCACCCCGACGACGAGTTCGAGGAGGAAGTCGCGGGATTCGTCGAGACCATCGCGGAAAAGCCCCCGCTCGCGGTGCGGGCGATAAAGGATTCGGGCAACGTCGCGGTCGAATCCGACCGCCACGCGGGCCGGAAGTACGACCGCCGGGTGTTCGCGACGCTGCTCGAAACCGACGACCACGCCGAGGGCGCACGGGCCTTCGCGGACGACGACTACGACCCCGAGTTCACCGGCCGCTGACGACCCCGGTCGGTGGTCGTGGGCTCGAAAAACCCGGACAGGGCGCAGAACCTGTCCGAATTGGCACAATGTTTAATTACTGACCACCCCCTATATAATATCTCATGGCGGAAAAGAACATCACCGAGGACGAACTCGACCGTAGCGAGGCCGCCGACCGCCTCCGAACGATCGCCGACGACCTCGAGTCCGGCGAGCAGTTCGACGTCGACATCGACAACAAGACCATCACGCTCCACCCGCCCACCGCGGTCGGATTCGAGGTCGGCGCACGGGAGAGTTCATCCCTCCTCCGGGGAAGTCGTGAGTCGGTGACGATCAAGATGGACTGGAGGCCGAAGTAATGGCACTCCTCGACAGCGTCGTCATCTTCCTCATCAGCCTGATCCTCGGGACGGTCGGCATCTACGCCGGCGTTCGGCTCGTGGCCGACCGCGACGTGGGCTTCGTCAACCCAGCGATCACAGCGCTGATCGGCGCGCTCGTGTGGGGGCTCGCGAGTTTCTTCCTCGGTTGGATCCCGCTGCTCGGCCCGCTCCTGATGTTCGTCATCTGGGTCGGGGTCATCAACTGGCGCTACCCGGGCGGCTGGGTCACCGCCGCCGGCATCGGTCTCGTCGCGGTGATCGTCATCTATGTTGTCGTCTACGCGCTCGCCACGGTCGGAATCGTCACGCCCGACGCGCTCGGCGTGCCCGGGATCTAGTTACTCGCCGACGACCTCGACGCTCCGTTCTCCCATCTCGTCCTCCTCGAAGACGAACACCCGTCCACGAGCTACTCCTGGGTCCGCCTCGATGGTAATCCGATAGCTCCCGGCAGCCACACTGACGCCGGGAAAGAGCGTGGTTTCGTCCCCGTCGTCGACGAAGACCCGCCCGACCCCGGTGTTCTCGATGATCTCGTCGGCGGTCGTGCGATCATTGACGTAGACGAGCACGCCTTCAGTTTCGGTAGGGTCGGTCACGAGGACGTGAACCTCCTTTCCCGGTGCGGTGGTGTAGCTCCCGTCGACTTTCGCAGGGATACCGTGATAGAACACCTCGCGACCGTCGGTGTACTCGACCGCGATGCCGGCCTCGGTGAGTTCGAGCGGGAGGGTGTCCGGCGAGACCTCACTGTGCTGGCTCATGACGGGGAGAGGGATGGACGGCCCAAAAGCGCCGCGTCCGACCGCCAGCGGTAAGTGCGGTCGCGCGGATGCCGGGGCATGGAAGGGCACGCGAGCGCGCCAGGGGCGGGCACGATCCTGAACGCGCTCGCCACCGGCACGGGCGGCGCGTTCGCCATCGACCGCGAGACGACCGCCGCTGTGGAACTCACTGACGACCACTCGATAACGGGAGCAATCGAGGGCGCACCCGACGCCGACACCTACTTGATCGAGCGGTGCGTCGAACTTGTGGTCGAAGAGTACGGCGACGGCGAGGGTGGACGGGTGAGGACCGAGAGCGAGGTGCCGATGGCGGCGGGACTGAAGAGTTCGAGCGCGGCGGCGAACGCGGTGGTGCTGGCGACGCTCAACGCGCTGGGTCGCGAGATACCGCGCGAAGCGGCCCTCGATCTCGGGATCCGGGCGGCGAAGGACGCGGGCATCACCATCACCGGGTGTGCCGCCGGCGCGCGTGCGAGCATGTTCGGCGGCGCGGTGCTGGCGGACAACACCACGACCGAACTCCTCCACACCGGCGAGGTCGACTGGGACGTCCTGATCTGGATGCCGGACGAGCGGGCGTTCAGCGCCGATGCGGACATTGAGCGGTGCGAGCGCGTCGCTCCGCTGGCCGACCTCGTGGCCGACCTCGCGTTCGACGGAGCCTACGAACGCGCGATGACGGTGAACGGCTTCGCCTTCTGTGCGGCGCTCGACTTCCCGACCGACCCGCTGCTCGATGCGCTCCCCCACGCCGCGGGCACCTCGCTGTCGGGAAGCGGGTCGAGCTACACCGCGGTCGGCGAGCGCGAGGCACTAGAGAAAGTACAAGAGGCGTGGGACGACTACGAGGGAGACACATGGCTGACGACGACACGGACCGACGGCGCACGGATGGGATGAACCTCGACGAACTCCGCGAGGAGATCGAGACTATCGACCGCGAGATCGTCGAGCACATCGCCCAGCGAACCTACGTCGCCGAGACCATCGCGAACGTCAAGCGCGACCAGGGACTGCCGACCACCGACGAATCCCAGGAACAGCGCGTGATGGACCGTGCCGGCGAGAACGCCCAGCGCTTCGATGTCGACGACAACCTCGTGAAGGCGATGTTCCGGCTGTTGATCGAACTGAACAAGGTCGAGCAGCGCGAATCGCGGTAGTCTCGGGTTCAGTTTCGGAGAACGACCGCTCTTCGGTCCTCGTTCGGATGACGCTACTTCGATACGGGGACCGTTCCGTCCTCGAATGGTGGTTCGACAGCGTTGGAAGTCCGCACTCTCATCCCCGCCGTCGATGCGGGACCTGAGCCCATTGTCGCCTCCAGCACCGGAGCGGGCGGTCGGATGGCGGGGATAGCAGAGGTGTGAGTACGGGGTACTCGCGTTACAGAGGGGAGCGCCGAATCGCTCGGCGGATTCGCCGTGCTTCCGAATATCCAGCCCACCACCGGTTCTCGGAGCGGGCTAACCGCTCTCCTGCGGATGATTCGTGCCGATATAGAATATTGACAGGTGATATAGGTGAGAGCCCAGATGAAGTTCCGCCAGCAAACCTATCGATAGCTGAGCAACGTTGGGATCTCTGAAACACTTTCAGGCATCTCTCTGCCTGCAAAAGCCCGCACGGCGCTCTGTGAGCGCGAGTAGGACCGTGAAGGTGGGCGAGCGCTCCGTGGGTACGCGCTCGGACTTTGGCCAACCCGGAGGGTCGGGGTTTTTTGGCGGCGCTATCACGGTTGCTGTCTCAAGTGAGAAACGCGTGTGTTAGGTCACGTGAGGTGCAGTAGGCCCTGATCTGGTTGACAAGGCCCTCCTGTTCCTGCCTGCAGTAAGGAGAATTAGGGACCTACCATCTGTCTCGGACGTATTTGACCAGCGCGTTACCCACCGAGCCAACGAGCATGAGAAACGAGCCAACGATGAACGCCCATATACCGACCGTCTGTAGTTGGTCTTCGAAGAGGAACAGGATACTGCCACTGAAGAACAGCATGTTTCCGACGACTCCCAGAGTCAGATGGATCCATTCGTATTCCGCGAAGAACTCCTCTAACTCGTCGCTATCTGGGAGGTGTATCTGCTGATACGTTTCGGTTTCCATTGTCCCATGTGCGACCATTACCCATCTTTGGTAAGCATTTCTGTTCGTAGGATCGGCATTTATAGATGGAGTATCCACCCATCGAACTCTTACAACGGATTCGAACGAAGCATCCGACAGACCTGATGGGTGTATCGTCCACTCTTTGCACACCAAAGCACCATCTTCGCATAACTCGCGAGTTACGTTTTCGTATATGGCTCGACCAGAACTATATGCGCTGAACACTGCGGATTGGGAGTACGAGTACAGTGCGATGATGCGCAATCAAAAGCCGGGTGAGACGTATCCTTCACTCACCCCGTTCTACGTGGTCGACCATCCCGAAGGCACGGTGCTAATCGATACCGGAACGAGCTATGAGATGCTCCAAAACCCGGAGGAATATGGTCCGTATGGTGCGGGCTATATCAGCGAGTTCGCTGCTGACGAGATCGAGATGAACGAGGACCAAAAAGCGGCCAACCAGGTCACTGACCTCGGCTACGACCCTGATGAAATCGAGTATGTCGTCATGACTCACCTCCACCTCGACCATGCAGGTGATATTCGCGAGTTCCCGGACTCCGAATTCATCGTCCAGCAGGATGAACTCGAATACGCATGGTGGCCTGCCGACCCTATTCAGCAGAATCTCTACGTCGAAGGTGACTTCGGTGTGTTTCACTCCTCGGAATACAGTGTGACCGCGATCAGTGGGAACTATGATGTATTCGGTGACGGGACCATCGAATGCATCCCGACGCCGGGTCACTCTCCGGGTCATCAAGCAGTGAGGGTTGAACTAGAGGATGCGGGTACAGTCATCCTCGGGGCTGACCTCGCGTTCACTCAGGAGGCCTACGAGACGGAATTGCAGCCAGCGTTTGCGTGGGATACCGAGGCCGCAATCCGCTCGAATCGAAAGATCCGAAATCTCGAACGGACGGAAGATGCGGCTGTATACCTCGCTCACGACCGCGACCATTTCGAAGAACTTCCAGAACCACCGGAAAGCCTCGTCTAACAACAGATCAGTGGGTCAGCCACTGTTTTCGAGCACTTGTGTACTGCGACTATCCCTCAGTGAGTGAGAAATGGGCCGGAAGAGACCGCCGACCCACAACTCGTCGAAGTCCTTGGGCAGGTCTTTCAGTAGGGTCGGATTGGATGGCTCTGCTCCTCTGGAACGCCTAGTCGTTGCAGGAATCCTGCGGACATTTGCGAACTCTTCGCTATGCTGACCGACCCGGAAATGGACTAACCGATGGAGTAATTATTACGAAAGCGAGTACAGGTCTGGCGAAGAGTTGATCACACTCTCCGCTTCCCGTTCTTATCATACGGCGGGAGATCTTCTGCAGCTAGTTCAACAATTCTCTCGATACGATTTTCCCTCGTCTCTGTCGTTTTCGCCTCCTCCACCGACGTTATATAGGTATGCTGATCCGTATTGGACAAGTTTCGGAAGTTCATCCACGCTGTTTGATTCTGTTGTAAGGCGTCCCTGAGTGCAGGTGGAACCTTGTGGTCTTCGCCGACGCGATAGGCCTCGTCCCATTCACCGGACTCCTTGGCCGCTTCAATGAGTTCTATGCCAGCGGAGGTCATCTTCCCGGCTTGGACCATCGCTTGAGCGCGCTCTGTGTTGATTTTGGACCACTTGCTGTTCGGTTTGCGCGGAGTGAACCGCCGCTTGTATGTTTCGTCATCGATCCCGTTGACGAGGCCGTCGATCCAGCCGAAGCAGATGGCTTCTTCAACTGATTCACCGTACTCAATACCGGTCCGTTCTGCGTCCTTTTTGTAATAGCCAAGCCATACCTCGTCGGCACTATCGTGATTTGATTCGAGCCAAGTACGAAATGCTATCCGTGACGTGAAGAACTGTAGGTTCGAGTTCATAGTAGTGAGCAACCAACAGTGTCTATTGAACTTGCACCTCACGATTCCTTCTATACATTGAGAGTCCCAGCCTCGACTTCTGCGCGCCGCTTGAAGATAAGACTACAGCAAGTATAGAGAGGCTGTGATGCATGATATCAGTGGAATAGCACAATCAGATCGTCACCGAAGCGGGGTAGAGCATTCGATTGGTGTTGATGACCTGATTAGAAGGAAATCCGAGAGAACACTGGAGAAAGATGTGATCAAACCTATACTTTCGACCGAACTACTGATCGGCCATCTGACTCCGATTTGCTTTTACAACAGCGTGAGTGTATTCTGTGCTGTCACTATCGGCAACTGCCCATACTTGTCAGTCAGCGCCACGAAAGGTCGTATACATAGACGCCTCTTCGAAGAGGAGCCCCGGGAAAGCCATGCTCACAATCTATATGTGACCTCTGAGAGTCTTTTCAAAGATGACTAAAGTAGTTGTAAACCCAGAGGTAGGAGAGGAGAATGAATCGGAGAGTCAGTTGCTTATGTGTGATGAATGTGGAAAGATCCATCCGACGAAAGACACGACGACCGGTGTCATACCCGCGAGCCACAAACCCGGAAAAACCTGTCATCGTTGTGGAGGTCATGACTTCTCACGAGTAGTTGTCTGAATACTTGATTTCGTACATTAAACGAACCGCGGTCTGGTGATGAGATCGTCAATACTGTGGTCGGGACTGTTGAGCGCCCACGTGAGGGGGTTTGAACGCTTTCACGCTAGGAGCGTTTGGTGTCGTTACGTACCGAGCTCGCGTATACGAGAATCGTTCCGAGGGCACTATCTGCGGCACAAAGTTTGAGGAGGCTGTGAGTCAATCCCAGCAGGTGCCAATGCTGATTGTCACTTGCAGCGTGCCGGAGCTCGTGGTTTCCTCAACCAAGATACTGCTTGATGTCCCGAAAGAACGTCTCCACCCGCTATCTCATCGTATACGACTTGATGAGATGGTGCTTGATCCTGGCTAAATAGACTTCGAGAGCTCGCTCGCTACTGCGAGAGCATCTCTAGACGGGGAGAGGGACCAAGTCTCGCAGAAACAACTTGGCTCTCAGCGCGATCCAGGAGTTGATCAAACAGTGAATGGCGACTTTCGGACATTGAGCGCTGACACTCCGTTCGGTCGCTATCAGGTGTCGGTAGATGGACGCGAAGGGTGGTGGTTGGGTGATGCTAGAGAGGTTTGGAGCTCCAAACCACTCCAACGCACGGAGTTCTCTGTCCCTTCACGCCTACCTGATCCTCTACATGCAAGGAGAAGAACAGAAGACATGGGTAGCAATGGAGCCTACGCTCGTCGAATGAGAACAGAATCCGACCCGAAATCGGTCCTGGGAGCTATTCTCTCGAGAGGAGCCGGGACCCGGTATCACTGGCAACTTCCGTAACTTCGAGCTGGAGGCTTCGGTTGCTGACCTTACCAGTCTGGAAATCGTAACAGCCGAGGAGCGACACATCGTTTTCGTCTGCCTTTGCGACGAGCTGGTGGAGTTGCTGTTCGAATTCTTTACCGTCCATAGTAGCACGCCGACACACGATATATACCGACAAAGTTATTCTGGTGTTGGCTTCGTCCACCCGAGAACTAGCCCTACATTTGCAGGTTCACAGAGAGTGCGCGCGAGAAATCAATACGGATTCGGGACGATTTTTTCCGTATATCCACTAGCTTCCCCAATGGAAATTATAAACCACCGTATTATGATTATCCTTCTATATCGAGACGCAAAAGTAGAAGAAAGAGAATCGTAATACGGGGGTACTTTGATCGAATTCCGAAACCATGCAACACAAACACACATATAACACGCTCGGAGGGTGGGAACCAGTAGCGACAAAACGGCGCTAGGTGGTTGGGATGAAGTATGCAAGCCAGTGGACGGAGACTTCCACACCGGAACAGGAGATTCGTACGTCCGAACAGCGCTCTCATCAGCCCCGGGGAAATCGGGTTCTAAAGGGAGCGAGGAGATGAGCCTCATCGCGACCTACCAACTCGATACTCCGGTCTACGACTCGCTTTTCGAGGAGGTCCCCGACCTCCGACTCGAAGTCGAGCAGGCCGTTGCGTGCAGCCCTGACTCCCTCTCCGTGACGGTCTGGGCTGAGACGGACCGCTGGACGGCGTTCGAAACCGAACTCGAACGCTCGGAAACGGTGAAAGGAAGCCAGCATCTCCGCTCCGAAGACGACCAGGCGCTCTATCAGATTTGGGTGCCCGTCTCGGAGACTACCTACTGGGATTGGACCTCCCTTGGGAGTGTCCTNGCGACCATCACGCGTCACGGAGCGACGGTCCGAATGGAGTTCCCAGATCATGAAGCCCTGAGTACGTATCGGGACTGGTGTCTCGAACAAGACATTCAGTTCTCGCTGAACAGCCTTAGTGACGCTAGTTCAGGATCCCCGCTCAACTTTCAGTCACTCACGTCGTCGCAGCGCGAAGTCATTGCATTGGCTGTCGAACATGGATACTTCGAGGTCCCGCGTGGGATCAGTATGATCGAGCTCGCCGCCGAGTGTGGCATCTCCGATCAGGCGGCATCCGAACGCCTTCGACGTGGCCTCTCGAACCTTCTCGGAGACGGCAGATTCGACACACTATGGGCTTCTTCCCCGGAGAGTGCTCTCGAGGCGAAGTAAATGGCACCCGATCAGTACGGTGGTTGGAAGTACTGATCGAGGGCCACTCCTCCCTTCTACCCCATCGGCTAAAGACTTTTTGTGAGGATTCGGGTAACAAGACCGTCCACTCGTTCAGTAGCGTCTCGTACGGCGACTGAGAACGTTCATAAAGAAGGTGGGCTTGCTTAGGATATCGTCGTGGAAAGGAGTCAACTCGGGAAGAGACATATACGTTCTCAAGACCAATTGCTTAATCGGTGGTTGGACCTTGGTAAGCGCGATCGAAGCGGAGGCGATAGAGCTGCTCCAGGAGCTCGGGCTCAAGGAGTACGAAGCGAAGTGTTTCGCGGCACTCACGAGGCTCCCATTCNATCAGTGACACTGCGGAGGTTCCCCGTACCCGCGTCTACGAGGCCGTTCGAGTCCTCGAATCCAAGGGATTGGTCGAGATCCAGCAGGGGAATCCACAGCGCTTCCGCGCCATCGGAGTCAACGAGGCGGTCGTCGTGCTCGCGGACCAGTACTCGTCCCGCATCGACGAATTGGACCAAGCACTGCACGATATCGAGAGCCGACAAGAGAGCGCCGAGCAGCGTTCCCACGAAGTCTGGTCGCTTACAGGTACTACTTCGATCGCGGCGCGTGCCCAGGAGATGGTCAACGCCGCGGACGAGGAGGTGTTTCTCGTCGTTGGATCCGAAGCCGTGCTCACCGACGACCTCTACGAGAGCCTCGAAGAGGCCGCCACGACTGGAACGGACGTGCTCGTTGGCGCGCTCCAGTCGGAAACCCGCGACGCGATCCGTGATCACGTCCCGAGCGCGGAAGTGTTCGAAACCGGTCTGGAGTGGCTTGAGGGGCCTGAGACGGAGGTAGAGGAAGCCTCGATCGGGGTACTACTGATGGTCGACCGGACCGAAATCCTCGTGAGTTCACGGACCCCGACTGAAGGCAGTGAACTGATTGAGCGAGCGATATACGGGGATGGCTTCTCGAATGGGCTGATCGTTATCGCTCGGCGGTTACTCTCATATGGGCTGCAGGACATTCGGGACCCTGCCGAAGAGGAGTAGGCACGCGACGGGAGATAACGTACTACTGCAACGACTCGCCGTGGATTCGAAAACCGGACTCGGTCAAGTGAGTGCTGAACCCGGTCCTGGGAGAGCAAATCGCCTCGAAATTTGTGTCTATCCGCTCTACTGAGCTGTGTTCAGCCGTCTTGATGAACCCCCTCGGAACCCATGGTATCCTGCTATAGCTCTCACCCCCGATCTAACGAGAGAAAGGAAGAGGGCGACCTCTCTCATCCGTAATTGCGCTTCGTGTGAGAGGTGAAGTCCGAGGCGATGGAGAACACCTCGGCTATCGATTCACCCTCTTCATGTTCTTCGTACCCACTCACCAATGAGCTCAAATCAAACGTGCCTTGTTACGGGCGCATCGAGGGGAATCGGCCGGGGAATTGCCGAGGAACTCGGTCGACACAACGAGACCATTATCGTGAACTATCGTTCATCCGAAGCCGCCGCCTACGACACGGCAAGAGCGATCAAAGATGGAGGGGGGACTGCAATCCCGCTCCAGGCCGATGTTTCCAACCGAAAGGAAGTCGAAGCCATGTGCGACCGGATTCACGAGTTGGTCGGACCTGTGGATGTACTCGTGAACAATGCGGGTGTGACGGTCGACAGGACCTTTTCCACCATGACTCGTGAGGAGTGGGAGCACGTGATTGACGTCAACCTTGGTGGAGTATTCAACTGTACGAGCGCCTTTTTCGACGATATTCGAGAATCCGACGACGGGCGGGTCATCAATATCTCATCAGTAGTCGGCCAACAGGGTAATTACGGTCAAGCCAACTACGCAGCGACGAAAAGCGGCCTGTTCGGCTTCACGCGGACGATCGCACTCGAACTCGCTCAAACGGAGTCAACCGCGAACTGCGTTGCACCCGGGTTCGTCAAGACGGACATGCTCGAGGATGTGCCCGAGGAAGTCAAACAAAAAATCCTGCAGCGTATCCCGCTCGAGCGGTTCGCAGAGGTCGAAGATATCGCCGGTATCGTTCGCTTCGTTGCAAGCGAGGATTCGGGGTACATGACCGGTCAAATTCTTGCTGTCAACGGCGGTATGGAGTGGTAGCTCTTCATTCGGTGCGAATGGCAGACGCCGATAAGAATTAGGAGACGTCAAGCAGGCACTCATCGATGTTGGTCTGGAGAGGAGTGCATGAGTCTCTCAGACGTCCAAACCTGCTGTTGGTGAAGGAAGTTCGCAACACTACTCCTTGCTATCTCTTGATGCATAGTATCTCAGGAACGGTCACCGGACAACTGTCACTGGGATTGGCGATCGACGAAATACTGCCTTTGCAATATCCCCTACGAACAACCTATCCGCTAGAGTCCCTGTATGGCTTCCGAGAACGATCGTATCGAATGTTTCTGCCTCTCTAAGTATCTCTTTTGCTGGGCTTCCCCATCTGACGTCGGTCTCGATATCGGTATCGTACCCCGTACCGATTTCACGAGCTTCCGCAAGAACGTTCTCGGCAGCGTTCTCAGCTGCCTGTTTGATATCGTCTTCGAGAGCCAACTCCATTGCTTTGCCCATCATCCCGGACGGCTCACCGACCACGTGCAACACAGTGATTTCAGCGCCCGAATGGACTTCTAAGGCGTACCGGAGCGCCTCTTTCGCCATCTCCGAATCGTCCATCGGGACGAGAACACGTGAGGTCATACACTAGGTAGGACTGACTACCCGATAAATACCGTGTATAGCTCACAAAACCCACGGAATTGGGTTCGAGCTCGCGTGTGTATTCGAACAAACAGGAACGCTGCGTATCTGTAATATGGCCGTAGTCCGAGCGTTCTCCGTATTCGGCACGCTATCCCTTCCGTCGTCGCGCTATCGATTTGACTCTGGGGCATCTACTTGAAAGACAGCTCAGTTCACACAGCTTGCACTCACTGACCTGTTGTTCTGAAATTCGAACCGATCGTTGTCGCTCTGTCTTACAGTCGGGTGAGGTTGCTCGCGCGCGGCCCCTTCTGAGACTCCTCGATCTCGAACTCCACATCTGTACCTTCTTCGAGGTCCGGACCGCCGACGTCTTCCATGTGATAGAAGACGTCCTCGTCGTCATCGAGGTCCGTTTCCTCGTCATCGTCGACTTTGATGAAGCCGTACCCGCCCGAGTCGTTGAAGAAATCAACCGTACCTTTCGTCATTACTCATAGTCGTAGAGCACTGTCGGGGATAACGCTTCCGAGGGTCCTGATACCACGATTCCGGGTATGGACAGAGAGAGTGGGTAGTTACACGTATCGCTCTCTCAGCATGTAGCAGTAGTTAGGGCAAGTATTTCCGGGGTGGTCACGAGGTGTACTATGCATCGCCATGAAACCGTGCCACAACTGCCAGACAGTCATCGACGAGTATCTCCTAGATAAACAACTCGAACCCCTGCGCGAACTCACGGTTGACGACTTCAACGTCTGTGCGGACTGCGCGACCATCGTCGTAGATGCATGTGTGAAGTGCGGCGGCGCGGTGTACGTTCCCCGAAGCGAATCCGACGTCCCTGACTACTGCCCGGCGTGTCGGTCCGATCTCATAAATCACACCGGGCACGACCCTGGCTGGATGCGGAATCACGTGTCCACCTGAACGGCGGTTGCGTCCGAACACCAATGACACAGTGTGAGTCTAACGATTGACCGACCGCTATTTCGTCCAGCCGTATACAACGAGCAGTCTTAGCGAGCAAACAGATATTACCTGGGAGACAAAGCGCTGGGGAGCGGTGCAACAGCAGTGAAACAAATACCTCGAGGCGTGCGCTCACCACAGTATCGGTCGTTGGTCCCGATAAAAGCGGGGGCTAACACGTAGCGTATCGAGAAACATCGAACGTAAGGAGCGCTGGTAGCTGGTGTCGATGTCATCCGAGGAGCGTGCCGCGCTGTATGTCGATGGAGAGCACACCCAATCGAGTGTGCGATCGCGGCGGTCGCCTCCGTCGGTAATCACTCGGCTGTCGGCAAGGAGAGAGAGTGAGAGAGAACTGAGCTACTCGCCGTGTGGCCGCAAGAATCGAAACGGGTCGCTGGCGACCAGTTCGTCCGACACCTCGCCGGAAAACGTATTCGACTGTCGTGGTCCCAGTTGGAGGGTCTTCGCACTCGTTTCGGATGAAAAATCGAGTGCATCGAGCTTCACCCAGAACACGTTCGGCGTGAACGCCGATTCGAAGTAGTAGATCCGGTCCTTGTGGTCTGCAACAGTACGCCAGCGTGTCGATGAGATATGTGGCGCATCCGGTGTGCTGAGCCCGTAGGGAACGGACACGTTGCGTATCACGCTAAACACGCTCGCGGTCGCGGCGTGACGGTCCTCGACCTGTGGAATAGCATTGATGTAAAAGCGAGCACGCACGAATCGGTCCGCTGGTCGGTTCGTTCCTGGAAGCATAACAGTTCCGCCGATCTCGTCCCAATATTCGGCGAGTGCGAGCTGTTTGTCGAACGTTGGCGAGTTGGTCATCACTTGATGATCGCGGTCGTGGTGAATGACCAGCTCGCCGTCGATGAACTCCATGATTGCACTGTCACCGGTCGGATCTGACAGGGACAGATGCAACGCCGCGAATCGGTCATCGTCAGGTAGCTGCTGTGTGACGACGACGAAGTCGTCGTTTCGAACCGCTTCGACAGCCTCGGCCACGGTAGCGAAGTTGTCGAGCATATACTGAGCCCACATCGAGACCGGCAAGGCGGACGCTTCATCGTTCCAATCGGGATATTCGGACTCCGGGAGCCACAACAGATTGGCCATCAAACCGGGTTCGTTCATCCCGTCGGTAGTACAGATATCATAGGCCGTAGTGACCACGCTACCGTATTGGGCTGTCCAGCTTTTGTACGGGAGATCGGTCTCGATGTTGCGTTCAATACCACGAGGGAAGGTCCAAATATTGGAGCCGATTTCTCGTGTCCAATCCATCGATCGGCCGGTAAGAACACGACCTTCTGAGCCGAGATAGACTAAACGGCTACACATATATACCTCTCTTGGATGAAAGCACTCGAAGCAGTGGTTTTTGGGATTTCATCGCTGTGATAATTATCTCACTCGTAGAAATATGTAGCGGTGAGTCTATAATGATACACCCTACGGGATTTCACGCCGAGAAATCACTTCTCTCTCGTTGCAGACCGATCGCCTGTTGTGTGAATCCTATCGCGACGAGCTAGTGATCCGGTTCGGCGGCGAGGTCGGGCTTCGGTCGTTCGAGATACCACAGATTACGCCCGAGCACGTTCGGCGCGAGGTGATCGATGACGAGGATTATTACTTCCTCCGTGTTCCGCAGAGCAAGGACACCACAGGGAGCGTCGAACTTCTACCGACACCTTTGACTCGATGTTCGGTAGGAAGTTCGTGTCTACGCCTCTACCCCCTCATGATGGATACTTGTAATGAGTGGATGCAAGTCACAAAACCACTTGAGAGAACTCGTTGCATCCACATTCGTCGCACTCCCCGTTTCGTTCCCTGCTGTGAGGTATCCTTCCGTTTGCCATGTTATGAACGGGCCGAACAACGCCACAACTCTCGCACATCAAAAGTTGACTCTCAGTTGGTTCCATATTCGTCATCGGTGAATGGACACGAAGGGTGGTGGTTGGGTGATGTCAGAGAGGTTTGGAGTTCTAAACCGTCCTACTCGGAACCCTCTGTCCCTCCGCGCCTGCTCAGGTAATCTACACGTGAAGAGAAGAATGGAAGACATGGGTAGCAATGGGGGTCGATCGATCTTCGAAGAGTAATAGGATATATCCCGGAGTCAGTGCTGCGAGCTATTCCCTCGAGGGAAGCCGGGACCTAGTGTCACTGGCGATCTCCGTAACTTCGAGTTGGAGGGTTCGATCGTTCGCCTCGCCAGTATCGAGGTTATAGCAGCCGAGAAGCGATACGCCGTTTTCGTCTGCCTTTGCGACGAGCTGGTGAAGTTGCTGTTCGAATTCATCGCCGTCCATAGTAGCACACCAGCACACGGCAGAAAGTCACATAGTCGTTGTGGCACCGGCTTCGTTTGCTCTCAGACTGATTTCATATCGGTTCAGTATGCGCGCGAGAAGCCGATAGGAATTCGGGATACCATTTGTGCTCGTCCATCATTCGCTTCCCAGTAGAGATTACCGAACATCGTTTTATGATCGTTTTTCTCACCAACACGGAAGACTCGGAGGAAAAACGAACCGAAATACGGAGTCAGCTTTCCTGAACTTCGGAACCGTATAACGAAAGCCCACATATAATGCGCTCGGAGTGTGGGAGGCAATAGCGCCAAACTGGCGCTAGGTGGTTGGGATGACGCATACAATCCAGTGGACGGAAATCTCCACACCGGAAACGAAGACTCGTACGTCCGAACAGAGCCGTCATCAGTGCCGCGGAAAACGACGAGCAGGGGTGATGGGGAGATGAGCCTCATCGCGACCTACCAACTCGATGCTCCGGTCTATGACCGGCTGTTCGAAGCGGTACCTGACCTTCGGCTTGAAGTCGAGCAAGTCGTTGCGTGCAGTCCCGAGACTCTCTCGGTGACGGCCTGGGCTGAGACGGACCACTGGAGGGCGTTCCAAACCGAACTCGAACGCTCGGAAACGGTGAAAGGAAGCCAGCATCTCCGCTCCGAAGACGACCGAGAACGTTACCAAATCTGGGTACCCGCTTCGGAGACCTCCTACTGGGATTGGACCTCCCTTGGGAGTGTCCTCCTCGGTGCGACCGTCACACGTCACGGAGCGACGATTCGAATGGAGTTCCCGGATNCCTACTGGGATTGGACCTCCCTTGGGAGTGTCCTCCTCGGTGCGACCGTCACACGTCACGGAGCGACGATTCGAATGGAGTTCCCGGATCACGAGGCTCTGAGTGCGTATCGGGATTGGTGCCGCGAACAAGACATTCAGTTCTCGCTGAATGGCCTTACTGATGCTCGTTCGGAATCCACGTTCATCTCACAGCCTCTCACGTCGTCGCAGCGCGAAGTCATTGCATTGGCTGTCGAACATGGATTCTTCGATATCCCACGTGGGATCAGTATGGTTGAGCTCGCCACAGAATGCGGCATCTCCGACCAAGCAGCATCCGAACGCCTTCGACGTGGTCTCTCGAACCTTCTCGGAGACGATAGATTCGACACCCTCTGGGCCTCGCCGTCAGAAACTCCCTTAGAGGCAAAGTAAGTGGCACCCGGTCAGTACGGTGGTTGGAGGTACTGACCGGCCGCCACTCTCCCCTTCTATCTCATCTACTAAAACACTTTTGTGAGGATTCGGGTGACAGTCTCGATGGCTCGCTCAGCGTAGGCCCAAACGGCGATTAGACCATTCATGAAGTAGATGAGCCTGCTTAGAATATCGTCGTGGGAGGGAGTCAACTCGGGGAGAGACATATACGCTCTCACGAGAAACGACTCAATGGGTGGTTGGACCATGGTAAGCGCGGTCGAAGAGGAGGTAGTAGAGCTGCTCCAAGAGCTCGGGCTCAAGGAGTACGAAGCGAAGTGTTTTGCAG
Source organism: Halococcus hamelinensis 100A6 (assembly GCF_000336675.1). Lineage (NCBI taxonomy): Archaea > Methanobacteriati > Methanobacteriota > Halobacteria > Halobacteriales > Halococcaceae > Halococcus > Halococcus hamelinensis. The sequence goes on from NZ_AOMB01000033.1 coordinate 86,385, forward strand.
CACTGACGAGACTCCCCCATGGAACGGCGAAAGAGATCAGTGACACTGCGGAGGTTCCCCGTACCCGCGTCTACGAGGCCGTTCGAGTCCTCGAATCCAAGGGATTGGTCGAGATCCAGCANATCAGTGACACTGCGGAGGTTCCCCGTACCCGCGTCTACGAGGCCGTTCGAGTCCTCGAATCCAAGGGATTGGTCGAGATCCAGCAGGGAAATCCACAGCGCTTCCGCGCCATCGGAGTCAACGAGGCGGTTGTCATTCTCGCAGACCACTATTCGTCGCGCATCGACGAGTTGGACCAAGCACTGCACGATATCGAGAACCAACAAGAGAGCACTGAGCAGCGTTCCCACGAAGTCTGGTCGCTTACAGGTACTACTTCGATCGCGGTGCGTGCCCAGGAGATGGTCAACGCCGCGGACGAGGAGGTGTTTCTCGTCGTTGGGTCCGAAGCCGTGCTCACCGACGACCTCTACGAGAGCCTCGAAGAGGCCGCCACGACTGGAACGGACGTACTCGTTGGCGCGCTCCAGTCGGAAACCCGCGACGCGATTCGTGACCACGTCCCGCATGCGGAGGTGTTCGAAACCGGTCTGGAGTGGCTTGAGGGGCCTGAGACGGAGTCAGAGGAAGCCTCGATCGGGGTACTACTGATGGTCGACCGGACCGAACTCCTCGTGAGTTCACGGACCCCGACTGAGAGTGATAAGCCGACTGAACGAGCGATATATGGGAGTGGGTTCTCGAATGGGCTGGTCGTGATCGCTCGGCGATTGCTATCCTATGGGTTGCAAGATATTCAGGACCCAGCCAAAAAACAGGAAGCACACGACGACAGATGATGCACTCTCGTGAATGGATGCAACAGACTAGGGTACTACACCTCCATAGCCGATCGACCACTAACCCACTTTCGAAGTAGAGCGTGGGGTAGAAACGACGTCTTTCCCACACTCTCGGCAGACATCCGGTCGCCATGGAACGTCCTTGATGACTCGACGAACCGCTTCACACCGTGGACAGTACCTCTCCACGTTCCTTCCCCAAACAGTTGGCATAGTCCTCGCTATTAACACACCGAAATGATTGAAACCAACACCTGACTGTTCAACGGGTATATATCGAACTAGCAATGTGGCCTAGTTCCGAAACCCGTTGAGTTGGCAGTAAAACTCCCGTGTTCGGGAATTAGAGGTCATGTGTGGCCTACCTGCTGCAACAGTAGTGACCAGGACGACCGATCTCACCAAACTTCCAGCGACAGTCTTCGATTCAATATTAGGGAAGACGATCGCGAGCAGCGCGGCCAGGCACAAGATATCATGGACGCACTCGGATGTGAGGCCGAGTGCGAGAGCGTGACGCCCTTCGACGGCAACGAGGGGCCGATCCAGTCAGTATTGACCGACCGTCAACGGACCGCACTCCTCACGGCATTCGAGATGGGGTATTACGATATTCCTCGATGCGCCACTGCAGAAGACATCGCAGACGAGTTTTACAATAGTTCCGATGGTATGCCATCGATCACCGATAATACTTCTCGCTTCACGGTAAAGTTTCACGTGGTCGCGGAAACGAGGCGGATCCTTTCTAGACGAGAGTTCGGTACAGAGGTCGGTCGGTATCAGTACGGGCATTGCTAGAGCCGTGAGATAGGTCAAACCCTCATCTACGGAGCACATCAACGCAATCTTCGGTACGATCGACGGCGAAGCCCAGCACAACTGGATACGGAAACGCGATATCAGATGTCGTTCGTAACGGCGGTCGGTGAGTCCGATGCCGTTCCAGCGCGGACTGATGTCCTTGCTGACAACCTCATCGTACACACAACGAATCGGGAGCGGACATCTATTCGTCAGTATTCGTCTCGTTGAGTTGCTTTAGCGCTTCCCGAAGATGATGGCGACTATCAGCGTCGCGTGCCAGTACTTGCTGGGTCCACGTTCCATCCCTGAAAGCGAGGTCGATGACTGTCCGGTCGGTCAACGCCACGGCTTTTCGGAGGCCACCGTTCCGGTAGACGACTTTCGGTTCGAGTTCGATCAATCCATCGACACTCGCATCAGATCTGAGTCGCTCCACCTCGGAACGCCTCAGCGGGTGGGAGGGCAGCGAGCCAAATCCTTCCATACACGGTATTTCGGACGTCTGTCCCAAACACCCTTGACCGGGACAACCAAGCTGTTTTTAATACCTCTTTTCTGCTAGCCGGTGCTGGTGCGAACCACTGGGTACCGACCGAGTGACACAGCGCGACAGCAACGACGAGGAGTGAGCGACCACACCAGGACGAGGCCACCAGCACGCGAAATCAGGTCGTGAGACTTGCAGCGTAGGCTCCGATGCCAAGTCCCACAGCAATAGTAGCTGCCAAAAACAGCGAAAAGTCTGAGAACATGAATCCGAGGGCAGAAATCACGACGAATCCACCCACCGCCATCATCAGCGCGGTGCCTGCAGGCGAGAGGCTGTCTCCCCACTGATTGAACCGCGAGACCAACTGCAGTGGACTGTCCATACCCGAGAGATAGTTGGATAGCGTGATAAATTTTCAGCAACGCCGCGAGAGAGCCATCCAGCGCGAAACACCGAAAATCGCGCTCTACAGCAGTGTAAATCCCACTTCTGCACCGTCTACACAGGATATGAAGTGGCAGGATAGAGCCGCAGAACACGATCCCCCGACTGTCCACTGGTCGAGAGACTATAGCCGACGAAAACCGCTGTACGGAATCCTCGACTGTCCACCGGGTAGGGCAGCTACGAGACGCCCGATTGTCCAATTAGAGCACCGCGCGTTTCCGGCGAAGTAACCGTGGAGAGACGGTCACGGATCGACTCTCTGTCCTGGCAGCACCGGCTGAGAGTACGTCGCTCCACTCTCAGAACCCCCAGCTGGTAATGCTATGGGCATCTGGTGGCGACCGGGAGTAACTGGTATAGCACATTGGCTGGCCGGGATGGACGTCTCCCTGTTGTTCTACTGGCTTACACTGATGCCTGAATCTGGATGGTCAGTGTGGAAGCCCCCAGCGGGGTGAGAAAACCCATCGGACCGTTCTGAGGTTTCGCTGTCGCGACGCCTGCTTTTTAAAGCCCAAGGCTGAAACAGGAGATACCGCTATTCTTCGACCAAGGCACGCCGTAGTGCCAGTGACTAAATTATGCAAGAGAATGAGTTCCTCAACGCCGTCCAGCAGCGAACAGGTCTCGAATCACGTGATCAAGCGTATACGATGACGAGCGCAGTACTCGGCGTGTTCGGCCAGCGTATCACCCAAGGAGAGGCCGAAAACATTGCCTCCCAGCTTCCTGCACAGATCGACAACGTGCTGATAAGCGAAACTCCAGAAGCGGAGGAATTCTCGGTTGACGAGTTCATTTCGCGAGTCAATGATCGGGTAGCGACGCTCAGTGATGCCACTGCATCCAACACCGAACACTACATTCGAGGAGTGATGACGGTACTTGGTGATGCTGTGAGCGGCAGTGAACTCGAAGACGCACGCAATCAATTCCCAAGTGAGTTCGACTCGTTGTACGAACCCATTGATATGAGCGAACAGCAACTGTGACTCGTCGCAAACCAGTTTCTGGGTGACCCAACCAAGTTAGCATCAAAAGCAGCGTTACTGTGGATGCAGTACCACCCGCCATACTGCGCCGGTCAGCTACGACGTCACTCGATTGTTTGCTGGAGTCGCGACCAGCATCCGATACCCGGTATTGTATTTCGAATCAGAATGTATCATTTGTCGATGTATTATCGGTTGGGTGGTATGTTTTTAGCAGAATAGAGTCGAATGATCGGAACCCCTCGGAGTTGACGGCGCGGATACGGAGAGACCGAGCGCGTTGATGCTCCCGACCGCATACAGCAACAACTGAATTCGACGAACGCCGTCCTCGACAACGACCCGTATGAAGAAACCCGTATAGTGGACGTTCGAATCAGCAGTTATTACCCAGCGGATTCCGAGGGAGTAACCTCGTCGAACAACGTCTCGACCCGGTGTTTCACCTCATCACGGATCTCGCGAACTCTTTCGCGGTCCTGCCCGGCAGGATCGGGGAGGTCCCAGTCGCGGATGTCCACTGTCCGAGCGTTCTCGCCTACATCGAGCGTTGAACAGCCCATCGTCGCCACGTAATCGCACGACTGCAGTTGTTCGGTCGTGATTTCGCGGGGCGTCCGCTCCGAGAGATCGAACCCTTCCTCGTGCATGACCTCGATGACTTCCTCGTGAACGTGGTCTGCTGGGTGGGTTCCGCCAGTGAGTATCGCGATGGAACCTTCGAGATCGCGGCGCTCGCGTTCGCGTTCGGCGAATTCGGTCGCCATCTGCGAGCGGCCGGCGTTCTGGACGCACACGAACGCGAGTCGAATCGGGTCAGTCGTATCAGTAGTGGTGGTCATTAGTTTTGGTTGGTGCAGGTGGTTAGTCGTCAGTCGTCGCCTCGGGAGGAGATGCGTCAACACTGCCAGTCCCAGTTCCACTCCAGTCGAGTTTGCGCTGGAAGTATAGCGCAACGTTGACCAGCGCGAGCAGGACTGGTACCTCGATGAGCGGGCCGACGACGGTTGTGAAGGCGACGCCGGAGCCGACACCGAACACCGCGACCGCGACCGCGATGGCGAGCTCGAAGTTGTTCGAGGCCGCTGTGAATCCGATAGCCGTCGTCGTCGAGTAGTCCGCTCCGATGCCTCTGCCCATGCCGAAGCTCACGAAGAACATCACCACGAAGTAAATCGTCAGCGGCACGGCGATCAGCAGGACGTCGGCGGGTGCCGAGACAATGTTCTCGCCCTGCGTGGCGAACATCACGATGACGGTGAACAGCAACGCGACCAGCGTCAGTGGGTCGATCTTCGGCACGAACTCCTCCTCGTACCACTCCTTGTCTTTGGTGCGTGTGCCGACGTAGCGAGTCAGAAAGCCGCCGACGAAGGGAATCCCGAGGAAGACCACGATGGCTTGGAACACCTGCATCGGCGTGATGTCAAAGGTCGTGATGCCCGCGACGAGCGATTCCATTCCCAGCAGCGGCGGCAGGAACAACCCGAAGAACCAGACGTAGACGCCGTAGGTAACGATCTGGAAGAGGCTGTTGAACGCGACCAACCCGGTAACGTATTCGGGCGAGCCTTCGGCGAGTTCGTTCCAGACGAGTACCATCGCGATACACCGGGCCATCCCAATGAAGATGAGTCCGAGGAAGAACTCGGGGCGGGCTGGCAGACCGGGGACGAGTCCACTGAAGAAAACGACCGCCAGTCCGAACATCAGCGTCGGGCCGATGAGCCAGTTCTGGATGAGGCTCAGCCCGAGGACGCGCCAGTTGCCGAACACCGTCCGGAGCTGCGAGTAGTCCGCTTTCGCCAGCGGCGGGTACATCATGACTATGAGGCCGATCTCCACGAGGTGGAAGTTCTGAATCGGTTGGGTCACCGATGGGGCAACGTAGCCCAATCCCACGCCGACGGCCATCGCGCCGAAGATCCAGACGGTGAGATACTTATCGAGGAAGTCCATCGAGCGTGGGTCGCCACACTGCGGACACGAGCAGTTCGGGCCGTGGTCGTGCTCGACGCTACTCACCGTTCACGCTCCCGTCGAGAACAGTCACGAGGGTAATGGCACGATTGGTAGCCTGGTACTTCTTCCAGCGACCGTCCTTGCGCCCGGTCACGAGCCCTGCATCGACAAGTGCCGAGAGCGCGTGACTGAGGCCGCTTTCACTCACGTCGACGACGGCCTGAAGCTCACAAACACAGAGTTCCTCCCCAGCCGCTACGAGCACGCGAACGAGCGTGTAGCGTGTCTCGTTGGCGAGCGCGGCGAGCACGTCGAGTTCGCCACTCACCTGTGCCGGTCCGAGTGCTCTTTCGAGCGTCCCGAGTTCGTCGAGTCGTCGCTCGACGTCCTCGTCTCGACACTCCCCGAGTTCGTCTTCTAGGTACCGCTGAAGTCGTTCAGTCGCTTGTGCCACGAATCCAATTGAGCGCTGGCTCAATTAACTATTTCGATGCTGGTGTGGTTCTTCCATCTAAATGTGACTGATTTGCTTCTCTCCGTTCATACGAGAGTCGGCGGAAAGACTCCACTTGAACGAGTGGTGAAGTAAAGTGTGCAATCAGACCAGGCCAACAGAACGACTCCGGAGCTGATACCGATGATGGCTCTGGGAGAGGAAGCTGCGAATAGCGTCGGTCCCCACACGTACTGATTTGTGAGAAGCGGATGGTAATGTAGCTCCCCGTCGCCCGTTGTTCGATCACAGTCCGACCCTCATCGTGAATTCCCATCGAGGATAGAGGTGTGCGACGATCGCGTCCCTGTCGACGAACGAGGGCACATGACCGGTGTCCCCAACGTCTACTGACTGGAAGCGTGAGTGCCCGTCGCTCACTTATTGGCCCACTCGCTAGCGAGAGCGTCCCCCAGGATCCCGTCAGTATCCTCAGCGTCGAGCGGTTCACCAGCTTCTACTTCTAGCGGAGCCCCACCGAAGAGTAGCCCATCAGAGTCGACTCCCCGGTCCTGAAATGTATCTCACTCATCAGTTGATGGTAGCAGCCGCGCTTGCTGTGATATCTTCGCGCTCGACTTTCTACCAGCCTACCGACCGCACTCTCGTCTTTTTGCGATCGATGGGTCCACGGTCGAACATCTGCTAAATGGGTTATTTCAAGGGGTGGTCGAGATACTCCCCAGAGAGTGTCTCACGCAATTCTCGCGCCTCTGTGAGGTACGTTTCACGGGAACGTTTTTCGGATTTCGCGCTACGGATCGCCGCACGTGCTTCGGAATCAGCGAACACATCGATGAGCGTACAGGCAGTCGCCTTTGCTGGCAGGAGATAAGCCATTTCGGCGTCGGCGACAGCAAAATCGCGGGCATGGACGTTACCTTCGAATCCACCGATCCAGGGGTGAATGCCGGGGACGATCTGTGTTAGGTCACCCATGTCCGTCGATCCAGTGAGGTGCGAACGCTCGGCAACGAGCGCGTCTTCTCCGAGAACACGTCGGACATTGTCATTGTAGTGGTCAACGAGCGTTTGGTTAGTTCGCAACGGCATATAGCCGGGATAATCTTCGATGGTCACGTCTGCACCGACGGCCATCGCACCCGATTTTAGCGCACGATTGACTTTTTCATTCGCGTCAGTGATAGCATCGAGATCCTTTGCACGGACGTAGGACTCCACGCGTACGTCTGCGGGTACGACATTGACGCCGTCGCCACCTTTCGTGATAACTGGATGGACACGTACGTGGTCCTCGTCAGCGAACGTCTCCCGCTGAGTATGGATAGCATTCAGACCGAGTGTTGCCGCGTTGAGAGCATTGACACCCGCTTCAGGCGCGCTGCCAGCATGAGATTCTTTGCCCTCGTAAGTGATGAATTTCCCGACGAACCCGTTGGTTGAAAAGTCAGTCGTTATCTCGCGATCGGGCGTCTCATTAGCGGCGTGGACCATTGCCGCACAGTCTACATCCTCGAAATATCCGCGCTTTATCAGTTCCTGCTTGCCACCAAAGAACTCTATCTGACCCTCATCAACGAGATTGCGCCGGTATTCGAGGTCAAGATATTCTTCTGCAGGGACCGCCATTAGTTCGAGAGCAACATCGAAGTCTTCGATAATATCGGTATCAGTAAACCCGTAGCCGACGGCAACGAGATGGGCGAGCTGTGCATGGTGGCCGCAGGCGTGCACTGCGCCTGTTTCTGGATCGGCCAGTGGATGCTCGCTATTGATAAGTGCATCAAGCTCCCCGAGAACCGCGGCAACAAAGTCGCCTCCACCAGCACGGGCACGCACTCCAGTTACGGCCGCTTCCGTCTCGACCTCGAGGTCCATCTCCGAAAACCGGTCCGCTATCTTTTTCGCGGTCTTGGTTTCCTTATACCCAAGCTCCGGCTCAGCCTGTACTGACTCGGCGAGCGAGATGATATCGTCCGATCGCTCGTCGATGGTCGCACAAACCCGTTCTTTGACTGCCTCGGTATCTGTCCCATCCATCGCTAGAGCGACCCCTGTATCGACATAACAGCCTGTGCTACGAGTGCGGAGCCGAAGAACGTCCCGAAGAAGACGAATACGGCAACAACGACGAGCTTCCAGCTCACTTTGCGCATCTGTGTGACCTGTGAGCCGACAGAGAGACCAGCATAGGCGAGAATCGGGGTCGTGGTCGCAAGGAAGTTTACGGGCTCCGTGAGCGATAGTATGGTCGCCTGTACGGGGGAATACGGTAAGGAGAGTAAGAACGCGATGACCATCGCATACGCGAATGACGGGAGCTCAAGCGGGACGAACCGACCAAGGAGCAATGACACTACTCCGATAACGACGATGAGTGCCATTCCGGGCGCAGCCTCGACGGGTGAAATACCATATCCTACCCAGTTACCGATGAGCGTGATAGTTCCGATAACGAGCAGCATAATCAACGTGTTTTGGCTGAACTGGCGAGTAGTGAGTTCCATCACTCATCCCCTCCTTCAGCGAGGTCAGCTTCACTCCCACTACCCTGAATACGCGGTGCAAGCACACGATACAGATAGTTGATGAGTGGTAGCCCGACGAAGAGTACTATGTAGAGACCAGTAATGCCTGTCAAGAGGTTACTCGTGGCTGCAAATGACAAAATTTGGTCACGTGGAATGCTCTCGACCGCTGTCGACAATGACGCAGCACAAGCGGTCATCATGCTTGCGCTCCCCATTCCACATGCCATCGCGAGCGCCCGCGGATCGAGACCTGTCGCCGTAGCGAAACCACCAAGCAGACCGAAGAAGATCGTCCCGAGAACCGTTCCTGTGAGATAGGTTCCAAGAACGCCTCTACCTTCGGGGGATTCGATTCCGTATTTGTCAGTGATAACTCCCAGGGTCGGTTCACGTGCAATGCTTACTGCACTCCCGATTGCCTCGCGCTTCAACCCAAGAAAGAGCGCAAGGGGGAGGGCGAGGAAGATCGTCCCCAGATTACCTAGCTCCTGGAGAACGAATGCACCCCCGGACTCTATGAGTCTCTCAAATGAGGGTCCAACTTGAGTGCCATATTTCACTCCAAGAGGCATGAGAGCGATGACGAGCAAGGGCGAACTGAGGACGCTCACATCTTTGCTGACGACTCGTCGTAGTGGCTCAATATAGGTACCCAAAACACTGTAGCTGATAGCAATGCCAATGACTACTGCAAACAACAGCGGCAATAGCACCACCGTTCCAGGACCAATCGGGAATTCAATAGTCCCGATCGACTCCGCAACGATCACAATAATCAACACTGTCAGGTGTGTTCGTGCGTGAACCGTCCACCGTCCTACTATCCGAATCGGCTCCCAACGATCTGTCGATTCCCCTTCACTCATGATACCAGTCAACACGCATACCCGAGCCACAAGATAGTCTGGGTTAAACTAATCGACTTCGAGCTCACCACCACGGTGAAACACGATACGATCAGGAGAACGCTCCTCGGGCTTTGTCCTCTTACAGAGTGATCGAAAGATAGGTTCTGGGGAACACGGGCGACGAACTGAGTGACTCACACAAGACTTGGATACCAGTACGACGAGGAAGACCGACCATGAATGTACAGAGCGTGAGGGTCGCTGTGAATCCCGAGCAGGGTCCGGACTGTGGCTCGGAGCAGGTTACGCCGAGAAGGACAAAGAGAATATTATCTGATCCCCATCTCCCTCTCCCCAGTCGATCGAGGATACCGTAGCTCTCGGACATCTTTGCGATCACAACGCTTAACGACCAACCAACGGGCATAGGGGTATGACAACGGTCACAGTCTGGAACGAGTATCGCCACGAGAGAGAGAACGACACCGTTGGCGAAATATATCCCGAGGGAATTCACACCGTCATTGCTACGGCGCTCGAATCCGAGGGGTTCGAGACGAAAACGGCAACCCTCGATGAGCCCGAGCATGGGCTTCCTGAGGACGTACTCGACGAGACTGACGTTCTGATGTGGTGGGGGCATGCAGCGCACGAAGAGGTCGAAGACGAGGTCGTCGACCGTGTTCATCAGCGAGTTCTCGATGGGATGGGTCTCATCGTTCTACACTCGGGGCACTACTCGAAGATCTTCCGACGGTTGATGGGTACGACGTGTTCGCTGAAGTGGCGTGAAGCAGCGGAGAAAGAGCGTCTTTGGGTTGTCGAACCGAGTCACCCGATCGCTGATGAGATAGACGAGTACATTGAGGTACCCGAGGCGGAAATGTACGGCGAACGCTTCGATATCCCAGCACCCGATACGTTAGTCTTCACTTCGTGGTTCGAGGGAGGCGAGGTATTCCGATCCGGGTGCTGTTACCGTCGGGGAAATGGCCGTGTGTTCTATTTCCGTCCGGGCCACGAGACCTACCCCGTCTACCACGATGAAACCATCCAACGAGTGTTGGCAAATGTCGCTTCGTGGGCGGCTCCCAACGACGGACCAACGCCGGATTTCGGTAACGCTGAGCCACTAGAGGACATCGAGATGACCGACGACCGCTCTGTTCACTAAAGTCCGTACTACCGAGATTCGTGAGCGTCCAGTCGTTGCGACCGAGGCCAAGTCGAACGCTATCTAATAATCCAATCAGTGGGAGCGGCGCGCTTGAGGACGAATAGGGTCACGACAGTTCTGGGGAGGGGTTCTGCTACTCGGTCGCTAGGGTGTCAACTAGGTACTCGTCAGTTCGTTCAGTGTCCACCCGATCGCTCGACGAGCCGGTTCGGCCGTCCAGAAATCATCCTCAGCAGCGACATCTGCCTCTATGTGATTAGAAGAGCGGCGACCGCCACGTTCAGTCACGGAACAGGCTCGCTCTCGATAGGGATGAGCTCGCCCTGATACATCGGGATATCGGTGTTGGTTGCTTATTCGTCAGTGATGAGGCGCTCAAGACGCTCTCGGTCCGCCTGGGCGAGTCGTCGCCGGGCCTCCCGATATGCTTTCGTCGACTTCACAGAGCGGGTGATTTCTCGAAGCTCTCGACGTTTTATCCCCTTTGAGCATCAGGGTCTATGGCTATCAACCCCGTCTGTATCCACTCAGGTGCGGGAGAGGGAGATTCTCATCAGACTGGTCACCGCCCCTTCCGCTCATAAGACAAGACGAAGCACTGATGAGTCACCTACACTCTCAGTGCTTTTCTCTCCACGATGACTCAGGCATTGCAACTACGAGAGAGCTGGATTTCCACCTATATGGCGGGAGGGGTTTCGAGTAGCTCATATTGGCCGCTAAAACCCCCTCCCGTTCGTGATACCTCGCCTGTAGCGACGAGCCACCAACATTCTTCGAGTTCCTCGTCCATGAGTGTTCATGGGTCGGGATTATCATCATTCCTATTGTTTCGACGAAGTGCGGAGGAGAGAGATCCCGAGGTTCACGACTCACGAACCATATCCATTAGTTTCCCTCTCCTCCCGTGCGCTCTCAGTTCTCATCAGCGTGAGCTATCCGCTCGACGGCGTTGTGGCCATCCCTCATCCACTACTATAATTTACAGCGACCGAATCGATCACTCGGCGACCGTGTCCCGATCGAGGAGGTGCTAGAACGAGGACAAACAGTGCCATAATCAGCAAGACGTCGGCCAATGGCTGTATTTGCACCCTTGTTTCGGTACAAGAGGACCGTCAATATGCGTCGACGTCAAGACCCGACCCTCTGGGCCGAGCTCTTTGGGAGCGCTGTCGCGATCGCTCAACGACGTTCGAAAAACACGCGTGCTAGTGCAGGAAGTCCTGCTACGGTTGATACTATGAGGACTCATTCGCGCGCCCTCACAAAGAGCGTCTCAGCCACGAGATGGAGTGCGGCAATGAACGTTGAGTCAGTCCCGGCTGCGGGGTAGACCCTATCGATTGGAACGTCGGTATCGGCGGTGCTGCGCTGCTTCGAGTATCAATTTGGACTGTAATAGGTGGGATTCGAAACCATACTTCGTGTCACACTATTCTTGCACGGAGACAAAACTATTCGTGACCGAATGCTGATAGAGCCGGATCGATAACCGCCGTCAGTGTGCTTATCTGATATCTCGGCTCAAGAAATCTACATTAACACATACTACTGTCAATCCCAGGGTATAATCGAACGGAGAAGTTATAGTCTGAACGTGAATCATCGCTCGTAAGATTCGAGCCCTTGAGTAGCGAGTTTGAGAAGAGAAGATGCTACTTTCGAGGACGGATCCCGGTTCTAGCGAATTGGGATGGGGTATTCACCATTGGCTCTTGATACCGTTCACGAAGGTGCTGAACGAGTCGCTTCCTAATCGAATTTGTAGACGTGGATGGTTGCTCTTGGGACCCACTCATTGATCGATCACTGTTCTGTCTACCGTGACGAATGAATCGTGTTGGAATCCAGTCTTGTCTCGGAGTTCGTCTTCACAACGCGGGCGGAGCGGAGCGTTGTATATGTTGTTCGGTGCGAATATCCGTACAGCGAAGCTACGAACGAGCCCTCCGCAATTTTGAGAGTGTGACATGCAGTTCTTCCTCCTTGGAATGAATGACTCTCGTAGACCGCCTAATTCTCGAACATGGGTGCCCAAGGGAAATACCAGTCAAAGTTGGGGGCACCGTTGTGCAGGTATCCGGCGAACGCAACCGCCTGCCGGTAGTGGTCCGGCGGATGGAGGGCCCCTGATCTCGGTTACAGCGGAAGCACGGTATCCGTCAGAGTTAGCCCACTACTGCAACTCAGTCTGCTATCGAGGGGTTGATCTCTCAAAACACCCCGCCGTTGATCTGTAACTTCGGCCAAAACCTTGATGCACACGATCACGTTACTAACTAACAGAGAGGGACGACCCGCCATAAGGCACGGTAGGCATGTGTTCCTCTCTATCCCATAGCTTTGAGAGGAAAGTACAGTTCTCAAGTAAACATGCTAGAATCAGGGGGAAATCCGCTGTTGAGCGTCGAGTGTCGACTCCGACGATAGCAAACTATCTACCACTTGCTCAGGTTGATATCGGAGACCAAGCTGATTCACTACATCCCTCATACTGAGCATCGGGCTGGTGAACAGAAGTCGATCTAGCAGTCGATGTCCGGTTCCCATGAAGTGGTCCTCAATCGCCTTACTGACCGCAGAGACCATAATCAGTCCGGCAGCTCGCTCCGGATGTCGAAGAGCAACTTGGAGTGCTGGCGGGCCACCACCCGAGATACCCACAATGATGGCTTTTTCGAGATCAAGCTCATCTAAGAGTGCAACTACCAGATCGGCTTGCGATTCAAACGTTCGACCGGAGTCGAGCGGTGTCCTAAGATAGCCTGGCCGGGACGGAGCGATCAGTTGCACTCCGTTCTCGGTTGAAGGTCGGCCGACGAGTGCCCCTTGATCGTGACCGCCGGGAGTCCCATGAAGAGCGATAACAGGAAAGCCGGTGCCAGTTGTACTGACCTCGATCGGCCCGTGTGAAGTCTGTCGTATGTCGCTCCGAGCATTGAGTCCATCACGATATGTGTGTATCGATACCATGATTTGCGCAGTTCGTTATAAGTGATAAGTGTGTCAGCTAATAACCAATATCTATCTTATATGTCGGTGCTTTCCCTTAATGAATCTAAACCACAGGCAAGAGAGATAATGTAGGATACTTTATGCTAATGCCGATCTAACAGATGTTAGCCAAGAGATGGTTGAACATGTCAATTCAAGGTCAATCAATCGAGACTGCCGAATCCCCAGAAACGAATCAAACACTCGTCGATCGAATCGTGAGTGCCTATCCAGTAGTGTTCGTCGTCGCCGCGCTCGCTGCCGCACTCGTTCAGGTACTACTGCTTGGGCAACCGATAGTTGAATCGCTCTTAGTAGGGTTCCTCGTGTTTACGGTTGGTATGCAAGGACTCTGGGCGTTCCTCGGCCACTACTTTCAATCGGACGAGGTCGCTACTTCCATCGGCTGGCCAACGGGAAATCCATTCCAAAAGGAGATTGCCTTCACCAATCTCGCATTTGGTACCCTCGGTGTGCTGTGCATCTGGCTCCATGGAGGGTTCTGGATCGCCGCGGGACTCGGACATGCAATTTTCGTTCTCGGTGCAGGGACGGTTCACTTCGCCGAGATCCATGAGCACGGGAATACACATCCCGGTAATCGTGCCAGTTTCGCTGCGTTTAATGCGGCAGTTCAAGTCGTGATTCTGGTCCTCCTCACTGTTCAGTTCGCCTAAAGACAGAATATCAAATACAGCACAATGTCGATTCAACACACCCAATCCGAAACCGAGCAAGAAACGAAACCAAGCCGAGCCGGCGGAATGACCGAGAGTATTCTCTTCAATTTCGTGCTGCCGTTCGTCGCCTTTCAGTATTTCTCGACCCAATCTATCCCGACGAGCTGGGCGCTCGCTATCTCCGGTGTCTTTCCAGTGATTCAACTGGGGCTCAGCTGGCGGCGTACTGGAAGCGTCGACGGACTCAGCATCATCGTTTTGGTGGGTGTCGTCGTGGGGGTCGTCACGGCACTGTTTTCAAGCAACGTTAACCTCCAGTTCGACGAATCAGCACTCGGCACCATTCTGCTGGGGATAGCATGTTTCGTTTCGATCTTCGTAGGGCGTCCGGTACTGTTCTACCTCTCGCGTGATTTCGATGCGAAGGGCGATCCGGACCGTATCGAGTTCTGGAACGCACAGCGCCAGCATGCCCGGTTCAATCGTATCGAGAGCCTCATTACGGCGGTCTGGGGGATCACGTTCGTCGTCGTGGGAATCGCACAGTTCGCGCTAGTGACGAGTTTCGGCGCGGACGGGAATTTCTTGAGTTCGAACGTCTCGAGTATCGTGGTCGCTGCGGCGCTAATCATCTGGACGCAATGGTACTCGGAACACAAACGACTCTTTAGCGAGTCGCTAGCCGCGTAGGTGAACTGCAGTTTTGAGTCGTTCGTATTCCTCCGGCTCAAACCCATCCTTTCCAGAGTGGTGTTCGGTCTCTTCGACAACCTCGTGGACGATCTCCTCCTCACCCATTTGAGCCACTCACCAATCGAAGCCGACGACGAATGTCCATACAACCATGTCGGTGACCACCGACATAATTTACCGCTTCCAAACGAAGATGGGAATAAGAAGATGTCACGAGCCGATTTCAGAGGGGCACGACCGAGTGAGGGATTCGATGAGTGGACGGCTTTGGAAGCTGTCACTCAGGACTCACGGGCGAATCTCATCAGCGACATGGTGGGCCACCCAGATGGAATGCCAAGCATGGCCGAGCTCGAATACATGAATCCTAGTCTCACCCGGAGTACAATTATAGGACATCTCGATGTGCTCAAAGAGGCAGGAGTGGTCGCCATCGCCGAGTTCCCCACTGGGCAGCGTCCAGGTCGAGACCTCCCCTACAAATTCTACTACATCACCGACCAGGCACGCGACCTCTTCGATCGAAGCAGTATCTTCGATAAGGGAGTCTGGCGAGATACATACGCTCAAGTGAAGAAAACAGAGGATATCGAACGATACGAGGCAGTCACCCGTCCACAGCGTTGATGACAGACCGTTGAGTGAGACCTGAAATCCCCTCGCGATCTCGCGCGTTCAGAACTCACCCATCGGATAACCTCTCATTGTAGCACTCCTGAGTACAGACATGAGTGCTACAACCGAGACGGATACCCTCGCAATTAAGAGCAGCAGCCACGCCAAATGTGTCTGGGGGAGAGTCTGATGACACCGCCAGATGTCGATGCACTCGTCTTCGACGTTTTTGGAACGGTCGTGGACTGGCGAAGTGGGGTTATCCGTGACGGCGAGAAACTCGGCGCAGAACGAGACATCGATGTCGACTGGGCGGCCTTTGTGGATGCATGGCGCGAGGAATACCAACCGTCGATGGACCGGGTTCGCGACGGTGAGATCCCCTGGCGAAACCTCGACGCCCTCCATCGAGACTCGCTAGAGACACTCCTCGACCGATTTGGGGTCGAAGCACTCACTGAGACCGATAAGGAGTGGCTCACAGGCGCATGGCATCGTCTCGATCCATGGCCGGATTCGCTTCCAGGACTTCGCCGACTCCGTTCTGAATACTTCGTCGCGACGCTCTCGAACGGTCACGTCCGGTTGCTCGCGGATATGGCCAAGCGAGCGGGGATTCCCTGGGATCTGATCCTCTCAGCTGAACTCTCGGGGCACTACAAACCAGCCGAGGAAGCCTACCTGAGAGCGGTGGAGCTGCTAGATGTGGCACCTGACCGAGTCATGATGGTGGCTGCCCACGAGATGGATCTTGAAGCCGCCAGTGAAGCAGGACTCCGAACAGCGTACGTCCACCGACCACTGGAGTGGGGCCCAGACGAGTATCGGTCGACGAACGAACCTCCTGATTCAACGGCCGAGATCATCGCCGATAACTTCGTTGACCTCGCCAAGATTCTCGATGTATAAAACGGCGAATTCGAACGGTATCTGTGCTCATCGCGTGATACACTGAGGCCTGCTAGGTTTCCTCATCCTTTGCTCTCCAATCAGGAGTACACCTCTTGGTTTTTGCCGATCCCTCCTTTCTAATGAACTATACGGGGCCATTGACAGGATGTTAGCAACCATGTGGCTACTGACAAGGGGGTGGTTGAGGACCCCCTCACTGACTCCTCCCGTCTCGGGCTCGGAGCATCGTTCTCGCGAACATCCCTTCGACACGAGCGGCCCCTTTGAGGACGTGTAACGCGCACAGAATGGCTACGAAACTGCCGACCGAAACCAGTAGCGCCTCGCTCAGTGTATCGGTTCTGCTCTCAAAATCGACCACTCATCAGTGGTGGCTTCCGGGTCCATCTTACCAAACATTGAATCAGTGTCCTCATCTTTGTGTTAGGTAAGCGTCCGCGAGTCAGTGGAGAGCTGGTTCGATTCCTCATGAGATCTCGAGGAGTGGACGGCTATGGTTGGGCAGAGGACCCAAATACTAGTTAGGTGTGTGTTCAAATATTCCGCTCAATACCATACTCCCCGCTCAACTTCCGCCAATCACCGCTGGAATGGTTGTCGTGTTCGCGATTACTCTTCTCGCATTTGGATTGTTCGCAACCGAGCGGGTTCCAGTCGATGTTACCGCACTACTTGTGTTGGTCGCGCTGATGGTGCTTGAACCCTGGACACAGATTTCCGCTGAAGAAGGCGTGGCGGGCTTTTCGAATAGTGCTACGATCACCGTACTCGCGATGTTCATTCTAAGCGCAGGGGTGAGCCGTACGGGCGCAGTCCAGCGTCTTGGCGCACGAATGGCAGCGTTCGCCGGCGATAGTGAACGACGACAGCTTCTCTCGGTGATATCGGTTGCTGGGCTGCCCTCAGGAGTTCTGAACAACACGCCGATCGTCGCCATGTTGATCCCCGTGGTTTCGGACCTCGCACGCGAAGGCCACACCTCGCCGTCAAAGCTCCTGATCCCGCTCTCATATGCATCGATGGTTGGTGGTATGCTCACGCTGATCGGGACCTCGACGAACCTCATTGCAAGCGATGTTTCGGCACGACTGCTTGGTCGACCATTTTCGATGTTCGAGTTTACAGGACTCGGAGTGATAGTCTTCCTCACCGGTGCTGGGTATCTCCTGTTTGTGGGTCATCGACTGATCCCCGAGCGAATCAGTGCTAGCGAAGGGCTGCTTGCAGAATATCGAATGAGTGAATACCTCACTGAGGTCGTAGTTACCGATAACTCCCCCCTTGTAGGACGCACGATCGAAGCCATCAACGAGACACTCCCCTCTGATGTCGCTGTAATTCAGATACTTCGCAACGATCGGGAAGTTGAGAGGCCCGATACCGAGACCCAGATAAGAAACGGCGATGCACTTATCATCCGTGCTCGTCCTGAACGTCTCAAGCGCCTTGTCTCTACACAGGGACTTTCGATTGCCCCGATAGATGTCCCCGAAACGGTCCTTGATGGAGCGACAAACGGGGCGGTTGCAGATGCGAACGATCAGGGAGGAGCCACCGGTACAACTCACCGTTCACGAACCCTGGTTGAACTCGTAATCCCGACTGGTTCGTCGTTCGTAGGCGAGCGGGCAGCTGGGACACCATTGAAACGCGAATACGATACCGACCTTCTATCGATTCGACGTGGAAGTGACCTCCTGCACCGCCGAATTGAGGGCCTCCTTCTCGATCGTGGGGATACTTTGCTTGTCCACGCGCCTACGGACACGCTCGAACAAATGGCAGCTGACCCGAATCTGATCGTCGCACACGAAATTCCCAATAAGGAGTATCGAACGGCAAAGCTTCCCCTTGCAGTCGGGATCGTGCTTAGTGTCGTAGGTCTTGCAGCGCTTGGCGTGCTCGACATCTTGGTTGCTGCGCTCGGTGGCGTGGTTGCGATGGTATTTGGAGGGGTACTCAAACCCGACGAACTCTACGATGCGGTTGAGTGGGACGTCATCTTCCTGCTCGCGGGGTTGATTCCGTTGGGAACTGCATTTGCCGAAACCGGGGCTGCAAATCTGATTGGCGGGTTGGTCGCCGAAACTGCCGCCTACCTTCCGGTACTCGGTGTACTCTGGGTATTCTACGTTATCACAGCGCTCACGACTGCGGTAGTGAGCAATGCCGGGAGCGTTGTGCTCCTCGTCCCGATAGGAGTGGCGACTGCCGCCGAAATCGGTGCGAATCCGTTTGCGTTCGTGCTCGCAGTAACGTTTGCGGCGAGTGCCGATTTCATGACGCCAATTGGCTATCAGACTAACTTGCTAGTGTACGGTCCTGGGGGCTACCGGTTTACTGATTATACTCGGGTTGGTGCACCGCTGCAGGTAGTGCTCTCGATCGTCACAGTCCTTGGGATCGCTACACTATGGGGAGTATAGAACGACCGCAGGTATGGCATATCACTCGCGTGTATATCCAGAATCGCACTGCTCTCAACGCGCACCTTGCGGCCACACTAAAGGGGTACTCGCACACTACCTAAGAGCATCTTAGCTACGAAGACGAATCACCGCAATCTGGTCATGAAGTGCTGAAATATATCCTTTTGGGAGGTGATCGGTTCACAATACTGTTCTTTACAAGGGAATCCGTATCTATATCATGCAGAGGGATGTAACATGCAGTTGCCACTGGAATCGGATAGAGAGAACATTGGCGCGAAGCGAGATTAAATCTCTTCTGCGACGTAATAGTTGTCTCTCCCGAGGTCTGCGCCGGTTACCGAGCCCACTGTTTAAGAACACAAATCGAGTACCACCCTTATGGACGGAACACGTCGCGTCCGATCAGATGGGACCCACAGATCCCGAGAGGCTTAATCTGTGGAGGAGCGAGAACGGCGATTTGCAACCATCGGCGTGCTGGTCGGTATCTTCCTCGCCGCGGTCGACGGCACCGTCGTGACGACCGCGATGCCGACGGTCGTCGCCGCGCTCGGCGGGCTCGAGCTCTACCCGTGGGTGTTCACCTCGTATATGCTGTTTACCGCGGTGACGATGCCGTTGTTCGGTCGGCTGGCCGACACCTACGGCCGGAAGAAGCTCTTCTACGTCGGGATCACCACCTTCGTCGCCGGCAGCGTGCTCTCGGGGGCGGCCGGCAGCATGGCCGAACTCGTCGCCTTCCGTGCGGTCCAGGGTATCGGCGGCGGGGCGATGCTCGCGCTTCCCTACACCATCCTCGGCGTGATCTACCCGCCCGACCGTCGTGGCTGGGCCATCGGGCTCGGCGGTTCAGTCTGGGGCGTTGCGAGCGTGCTCGGCCCGCCGCTTGGCTACGCGATCGTCTCGACGCTCGGCTGGCGCTGGGTCTTCTACGTGAACGTTCCCGTCGGGATCGTTGCAGTCGCGTTCATTGCGACCACGCTCGAGGAAACGACGGGTGCGGCCACAGGCGATATCGACTATGCAGGGGCACTCACCATCACGGTGGGGGTCGGCGCGATCTTGGTCGGTCTCGAACTACTCACGACGCGACCGCTTGCTGCCGGCGTCGCAGTCGCGATCGGCCTCGCCGCGCTCGGTGGCTTCTATCTCGCCGAACGACGGGCCAGGGAGCCGATCATCCCGCTGGTACTGTTCGGGGATCGAACCTTCCTCGCTACTATCACCGCCGGCTTCCTCACGAGCTTCGTGGTCTTCGCCGGGCTGACGTATATCCCGCTGTTCGTCCAGAGCGTTCACGGCGGCGCGAACAGCTCGGCGATCGCGGTCGTGGCGATCTCGGTCGGTTGGTCGGGTATGAGCGTACTTGCAGGCCGTGCAACCGAACGCATCGGCGAACGCCGGCTCTCGATCGTCGGCACAGCCTGTATCGTGGTGAGTTTCGCCGCAGGAGCGTTCTGGACACCCGCAACGTCGCTCATCGTGATCGTCGCTGTATCATTCGTCATGGGTGTCGGCATGGGGACGGTGACGCCACCATTGCTCACTGTCATCCAGAACCACCTTGGAACCGAGCAGATGGGGCTCGCGACCTCCTCCCAGCAGTTCTTCCGCCAGCTCGGCGGCGCGATGGGCGTATCCATACTCGGTTTCGTAATTACGACGCTCGCGCGCGAGCAACTCGCTGCCGTCCCCGGTGTGTCGACGCTGGGCGACCTCCAACGCGTCCTGTTCGAGACGAACACGCCCCCGGCGGGGGCGGCCGCTGCATTAGCGAGCGGGCTCTCGTCGGCATTCGTCATTTCGGCGGTCATCGGGGTCGGTGCGCTCGTGGCCGTCTTCGGGCTCCCGCGAGGGGAGAGCGGGAGTAACGCAAACTCCGAGCAAGCCGATCCCGCCACGGACTGACGAGTTCAGAGTAGCAAGACCCATTTGTTCAGTCGGGGATTGAACGACAGCCAACTCCTCACACTCAGAGAGTCGAGCTGGAACGGAGTCGGACAAGGAGACAGAAACACTATACGTCGCTGACCAGTAGGTCAGCAATAGCTCAGTCGGATGGACAGCACGGTTTTCGTTCGCTGCCGATCGGGATCACGAGTCGAGAGAACCCACTCGAACCGTTTGAATGGTATGCCCAGATGCGCCAAGAGGCACCGGTTCACTACGATGCGGACCGTGAGATGTGGGACGTATTCCGGTACGCCGATGTACAGCGAGTGATCACCGAAGACGAGACCGTCAGCTCGGATCGGATAGTTCCTGTTTCGGAGCCATCGGAGACGGACGTCCCCGAGCAGCTGGCGAGGAACATGCTCGACATCGATCCGCCCGAACACGACCGGCTGCGAGGCTTTGTCGACGAACGGTTTCGACCCCGTACGATTCAAGAGAAGCGGCCACTCGTCGAACAGGCGGCTGCTGACGTTCTCGACACTATCGAAATCGATACGAGCGGAGCGGAAGCGACATTCGACCTCGTCTCGGAGTTTGCGTATCCGGTTCCAGTCACGGTAATCGCTGCTCTACTCGACATACCGACCACTGACCGCGAACAATTCAGGCAGTGGATGGGCTCCTCATCCCCTTTCCGCACTGCTCACAGTTCTCTATACCTTGCTGCAGGTTGGTTTCGGTGTCTTCTGGCACGACACCCATCCATGCCTAACGACCACACATATATAAGAATATCCGATTATCGCGGTCCCTGACTGATCAGATATTGGGATATCTACTTCTAAATATTAGCTATTGTTCTACAGCGTTACTCATTCGGTAGTTCTGTCTCTGAAGCTTCATAGCTAGGTAGTGTGTTTGACTGAGAGCGAACAAACGACGATTTCGCGTGTCCATCAAGTCGCTCAATAGTAGACTGTCTTGTCGCCCATGGTTCAAGGTCGGACACTCCCTCATCTGAGACCTCCTGATACGTTTGCTTTTTTACCACCGCATGAACCGACAGCCCATTTGTGTGTCTTGCACTACGTTGGGTTGGCAAAGTGTGGTTTGTCCCAATGAGTTTGTCCGAAAACACGTTCGCTGTATTTTCCCCAAGAAATAGGGTTCCAAAGTTCCGAAGGTCATCTAGCAGTTCTCGAGGTGCTTCAGTATGGACTTCGACGTGTTCTACTGCCAATTCATTCGCGATTGTAACTGCTTCATCCATGTTCTCTGCAAGAGCCACAATACCCATCTGCTCCCATGCATCACGGGCAATCTCCGCAGTTTCAAGATTTCCGAGTTGATCCTCTACTTCGCCGATAACTGCTTCTCCGATTGCAGTGGATGTCGTGACTAAAAGCGGACGAGCAGACGTATCATGTTCAGCCTGCGCTAGCAAATCCGCCGCAATGAGTTCAGCATCCGCTGTATCATCGGCAAGTACGAGAATTTCGCTTGGACCAGCGAGAAGATCGATACCGACCGTTCCAAACAACTGACGCTTTGCTTCGGTAACAAATGCATTACCCGGGCCGAGAAGCTTGTCTACAGCGGTCACTTCATCCGTGCCATGAGCCATTGCGGCAACCGCCTGTGCGCCACCCATAACAAAGATTTCGTCCGCTCCAGCTTCCATGGCTCCGTAGACGACTGCTGGATGAGGAAGACCATCCTCTTGTGGTGGTGTCGATACCACAATACGTTCAACACCAGCGACTGCTGGTGGGACGACCGTCATAAGTGCTGATGAGAGAAGTGGATACTCACCACCAGGAACATACGAACCGACTCGTTCAATAGGTACAAGTTTCTGTCCTAAGACGACACCGTCTCCGAGAGACATCTCGAATTCGTTGATACTCTCGAGCTGTGCTTCGGCGAACGTTTGAATCCGATCCAAACTGTGGTCGATGATTCGCTTCTCTTCTTCACTAACCCGACCGATTGCGTCTGAACGCTCTTCTTTAGTCAGCTGGTTTTGGTCACGGGAGATATCGTCGAACCTCCTTGTGTAATCCAGAACAGCGTTGTCACCGTCTGAACGCACTGCTTCGATGATATCCTCCACCGTTTCTCTGACATCAGCCGAAACGGTCGGCGTCTCCAAGGGGTCTTCTCGAGCCCGTTTCAAGTACTCCATAGGTAGGTTCATCGTCCACTCACAGTTTATGTCTTATCAATAATCCGAGTCGGGCACTCCTGATAGAATTTGGTCCTATTTTCACACAAATTGTGGGACATATCTCAGAGAATGAAGATAGTGTTGTAGGAAGTTTTATTGCTGTGGTGTCAGCTGGTATGAGACAGAATGTCTAAGACAAGCAAGAGTGGTCTAAGCAAGGCGTTATCCACACCAGAGATGCTAATACTGGGGCTTGGAGCGATGATCGGATGGGGATGGATTATTTTGACTGGGACGTGGGTCAACGATGCTGGGGCAATGGGTGCAATCGCTGCATTCGTGCTTGGGACAGTGCTTGTCAGTGTAATCGCTGTCGTATATGGAGAACTAGCCTCAGCAATGCCATTCGTTGGTGGAGAACATGCGTACAGTCTTCGGGCCCTCGGTCCAGTAGGTTCGTTCGTATGTACGTGGGCGATCATATTCGGTTACGTAACTGTAGTAGCTTTTGAGGCAGTTGCCCTCCCCTCGGCATTCTCCTATCTCATTCCTGGTTTCAACACGCTACCACTTTGGACCGTTGCAGGTGAGACTGTCTACGGTAGTTGGGTTCTTGTCGGCCTACTGGGAATGCTGCTAGTTACATATCTGAACTATCGCGGCATCCGCTTTGCAGCGCAGTTCCAGATAGTGTTGACAGTCGTGATTGCGCTCGCTGGCATTGTTCTTCTCATTGGCGGGGTCACTAACGGGGAACCGTCACCGGACCCAGCTTTCATTGGAGGAGCAGCGGGCGTGTTCTCGGTCGTGCTTGCGATACCCTTCATGTTTGTTGGATTCGATGTGATTCCACAGCTCGCCGAGGAAGCAGATATGTCGCCGCGCATGGTCGGCCGAATTATTACGGTTGCTGTGCTACTAGCTGCGGTATTTTACATCGCGGTCATTTGGGGGGCCGGCAGAGCACTGCCAGGAGCAGCACTTGCAGAGAGCCCACTTCCAGCAGCAGCAGCGCTCTCGGCACTTTACGATAGTGTTCTCGTTGGGCGGATTATGGCCTTAGCCGGCATCGCTGGCATCTTGACCAGTTGGAATGCGATGGTTATTGGTGCAAGCCGAGCGATGTTTGCCCTCGCTGATTCCGGAATGCTACCCGAATCCCTCTCTTCGCTTCATCCTGAGTATAACACACCGACAAAGGCGATTCTACTCGTCGGAGGGATTTCAGGACTAGCACCGTTCTTCGGCGAGGGAATGCTCAATTGGGCGGTGAATGCAGGTGGACTCGGTATTGTCGTCGCATGGTTCTTAGTTACTGTCTCCTTCCTCCTTCTTCGGTATCGAGAGCCAGCGATGGAGCGCCCGTACAAAGTGCCTGCTGGGAAAGCTGTTGGAGTCTTCGCGCTTGTCCTCAGTGCATTCTTCGTTTATCTATATCTACCAACCGGCGCTTCAGCATTGGTATGGCCGTACGAGTGGGCAATCGTGTTTATGTGGGGACTGTTAGGAGTCGTTCTGTATGCCGTCTCTACTGGCGAGTCACGTGACACCGCTGAAGATGTAAGCGATTTGTAGCATATATCCGGCCTATGTAGTGACTTGATCTATGGCCGTTCTCAAATCCAATAGCAATCAACCAGACGACCAGTACCTATACATACGGAACTCTCGTTGTGGAACGGTAGCATGTCGGTTGATCAGATAACGCCTGTCGAGTTACCAGAGCCGCGATACGAGTACGGTGGCGACGACCACGTATTCGTGGAACTTGCTGAGGAGATGAGCTTCACAGCGAATTTCAAGGCGATGGCGATCACACAGCAGGTTGCCGAACGCGACATCGATGGCATCGTCGAGAACTGCCCATCGAACGCTTCGTACATGCTCCGAATCGATCCGGATGTTATCCACCCAGACGACGTCATCGCGGAGCTCAAATCCATCGAAACGGATGTCAGCGTCGAGGACTATAGCTGGGAGTCACGCATCATCGATGTCCCCGTCCTCTTCGAGGACCCTTGGACGCATGAGACGGTTATGAATTTCCGCGAGCGCCATCAAGACCCGGACGCAACCGACCTTGAGTACTCCGCGGAACTCAATGGCTACAACGACGTCGACTCGTTCATTGACGCATTCGTCGGGGCACCACACATGGTAACGATGGTTGGGTTCGTTCCAGGTCTCCCGTGGTGTTTCCAGATGGTTCCACGAGAACAGCAACTGGAGGTTCCAAAGTATGTCGAACCACGAACACAGACACCAAGTCGTGCCGTCGGCTTTGGCGGCGCATTCTCCGTTATCTACCCGGTTGAGGGTGCGGGTGGGTACCAGCTATACGGTCGGACACCAGTCGAAGTCCTTGATGTTGACCAAGCACTCCCGAACTTCGAGGAGTCGATGGTGCTTCCGAACCCCGGTGACATCATTCGGTACCGACGGATCAACCGTGACGAGTACGACGAGATCCGAGCCGCCATCGAAGACGGGACGTATGAGTTCGAGATGGCCGACGTGACGTTCTCACCGGAGGAGTTCTTCGAAGCGCCAGCTGATTACAACACGCGGTTAGTGGAGGGGTTAGAGTGATCGAGATCCGAAACGGCGGCGTAGCGAGCACGATACAGGACACAGGCCGCAGCGGCCATTACCACATTGGAATGCCGCCATCAGGCGCAATGGACCCTTATGCGCATACGGTCGCGAACGCCCTCGTTGGCAATAAGAAGGAAGCGGCAACTGTCGAGATGACCTATCAAGGCATCACAGCCGTATTCAACGAGGATACGGTCGTGGCTGTGACAGGGGCAGACGTCTCCCCTACGGTCGACGGTGACCCGGTCGGTATGTGGGAGGCGGTCGCCGTTGAGGCCGGCGACGAACTCGACATGGGGTTCGCTACGAGCGGTGCGCGGGCCTACCTCGCAGTTGCGGGCGGTATCGACGTTCCAGAGATCATGGGCAGCCAGTCGACCTACACGCTCGTCGGCATTGGGGGCCACGAGGGGCGTACACTAGAGTCGGGTGACGAACTTCCTGTCGGGACGCCATCCGATGGTCTGGCGGACCTCAAGGACCGTGCACTCCCTCATGAGATGGTACCTGAGTACGCCGATGAGGAGACGGTCCGGATCATCCTCGGGTTGACGGACTACCGACTGACAGACGAGAGCCGTGAGGCGCTTTGTACGGAGGAGTGGACGGTCACCCCGGAGGCCGACCGCGTCGGCTATCGACTTGATGGCCCGGACATCGAGTTCGTGGAGCGCGAGCAACCATTTGGGGCGGGCCCGGATCCATCAAACGTCGTCGACCTTGGCTACCCAGTCGGATCGATACAGGTCCCCCAGAAACCGATCGTGCTTATGCAGGACGCGGTCACGGGCGGTGGGTATGCAACGGTCGGGACCGTGATTAGCCCAGATCGTGGCGTGCTCGCACAACGACAGACACACGATTCAGTCTATTTCGAATCCGTTGACGTTGAGGAGGCACTCGACGCACGGGACACCGCAGCCACGTATCTCGAGGAAGCGACAGATGCGATCCGAGACTAGCGGGTAGTCTCGGACAAAACCACCACAAATACTATGCGTCCAGAACGTCGTCCAGAGTATAGCGATTACAATGTCAAACGAAACCACAATAAACGCGCCGATGCCGGGGATATTCTACCGACAATCGGACCCGGATGATCCGCCATTCGCCGAGGAGGGCGACACCGTTGAGGAGGGCGATGTGATCGGTCTCGTCGAAGTCATGAAGAACTACCACGAGATCCAGGCGGACAGTGCGGGAACCGTCACAGCGTTCCTTGTGGAGAACGAAGGGGAAATCACGGCCGACCAACCTATTGCTGAGCTAGAGTAGGGGTTTGGGATGGCCAACCTGTAGGTTGGACTCGATCCGATTACTGAGCCTGTCACTGTACATTCGCCGCAAGTACTATGTTAGTTTGAGACACAAGCGAAGCCATGGTAGAGATCGATATAAACTGTGATATGGGTGAGAGCTTCGGAAACTGGGAGATGGGACACGATGTGGATGTCATGCCCTACATCACGTCAGCGAACATCGCGGCCGGCTACCACGCGGCCGACCCACACGTAATGCGTGAGACGGTTGCCCTCGCAGCCGAACACGATGTCGGAATCGGTGTCCACCCAGGTCTCCCGGATAAAATGGGATTTGGTCGTCGTGCCATGGATGCAACTCCCGACGAGGTCCGCGATTATGTCACCTACCAGCTCGGTGCTCTCACCGCGTTCGCCGAACAACAGGGGACGAGCGTCCAACACGTCAAGCCCCACGGAGCGATGTACTCAATGCTTTCCGCGGACTCGGAACTCGCTCGGGCCGTCATGGAGGGTGTTCTCGCCGTCGATGAAGACCTCGTCTACCTCGCGACGGATATGAACATCTACGAGGTCGCCCAGGATATGGAGGGGCTTCGGACCGTTTTCGAGGGATACGTCGACCTCGACTACCGCCCGGATCGCTCGCTCATCGTCGAACAGTCCGTCGAGAACAAAGACCCCGAGACCGTCGCCGATCGTTTTGTCTCCATCGCAACCGAAGGCGTCGTTGAGGCGGCAAATGGCGAGGAAATCGAAGTACCTGCAGACAGCATCTGCATCCACGGTGATAACCCACACGCCGTCGACCTCCTTGACGCAATCCATGACCGCATCGAAGAATACGATCTCGACCTCGTTTCCCTCGACCGAATCGCCTGATTAGGTTTCGTCGTTGTCGCGCATTCTATCGACGTACTTCGTCGTATGGCGGTTCTCGAGGAATACATCGTCTTCGAGAAGATCGCGATGAAACGGAATTGTGGTTGGGATGCCCTCGATTGTCGCTTCGTCGAGTACCCGGCGCGCCCGCGCTAACACCTCCTCTCGGTCCTCACCGTAGACGACGAATTTCGCGAACATCGAGTCATAGAACGGGGCGATTGTGTCGTCCTCATCAACGCCGTCGTCGACTCGAATGCCGATGCCACGTGGGGGGTCGTATGTTGATAGCGTCCCCGGGAGCGGCGTAAAGTCGTTTTCGGGGTCCTCTGCGTTGATTCGGAACTCCATTGCGGCCGCGTGAGTGTCGACGTCCTCCTGAGCGAAGTCGAGTTCCTCGCCTGCCGCGATGCGTAACTGCCATTTCACGAGGTCGACGCCCGTCCGAAGTTCTGTCACTGGGTGTTCGACCTGAATACGAGCGTTCGTCTCGATGAAGTAGAACTCGTCATCTTCATAGAGGAACTCAACGGTTCCCGCGTTCACGTAGTCCGCGGCCGCCGCACCCCGGCAAGCAGCGTCACAGATCTCCTCTCGCGTCTCTTCGTCGAGTACTGGCGATGGGGACTCCTCGACGAGTTTCTGTTGTCGGCGCTGGATACTACAATCGCGCTCGCCGAAGTGGCGGACGTTCCCATGTTCGTCCGCGAGGATCTGGACCTCGATGTGCTTCGGGTCCTCGAGGAACCGCTCAAGGTAGACGTCGGGATCGTCAAAGTACGCGTCTGCCTCTCGACTCGCGTCCCGAAGCTGCGACTCGGCTTCCTCGGGTTCCTCTACAATGCGGAACCCACGACCGCCGCCACCGCCAGCCGCCTTGATCGCGACTGGGTAGCCACGCTCGTTGCCGAACGCGTGCACCTCTTCAGCGTCTGTGACTGCCTTGGTGGTCCCTGGAACGACGGGTACATCCGCGTTCGTCATGATATCACGTGCTCGCGTCTTCTCGCCGAATGCCCCCATCACCTCGCTTGGCGGACCGACCCATGTGCAAGCGCTCTTTTCCACGTAGGCAGCGAACTCCTCACTCTCTACGAGGAATCCGTATCCAGGGTGAATGGCATCCGCGTCAGCGTCTAGTCCGGCGTTGAGGAGTGCCTCTTGGTCGAGGTAGCTCTCTTTGGCCTTCGATGCCCCGATATGTTTGGCTTCGTCTGCGAACCGGACGTGCTTCGCATTCTCGTCGGCATCGCTGTACACGGCGACCGTCTCAATATCGAGTTCCTGACAGGCCTTCATGATGCGGATGGCTATCTCGCCGCGGTTTGCGACTAGCACTCTGTCAAACATGGTACCGACAAATCTATCCTGTTAGAATATAAAGCCACCTGGCACGATTTTATCGAACGTCGTCCACTAACTGCTGATACGGATTGATCCGGTTGGTGGTTACGCGACGGCGTCGAGCGCGTCGCGGAGGCCAGACAGCACGCGACGCAGTTGGTCGCGTTCGATCGTCAGAGGCGGCTGAAGACGGAGGACGTTCTTGTGGAAGCCACCGACACCGACAATCACGCCGGATTCCTCTCGAAGGTGGTCACTCACAGCCGTCGCGAGCGCGGTGTCTGGCGCAGGTGCGACGTTCTGCGGGCCCATCTCAGACTGGTCGACGAATTCGACCCCCCACATCAGCCCGCGGCCACGGATTTCCCCGATAGGGTCGTAGTCTTCCTCGATCGAGTCGAATTCGGAGCGGAGCCACTCTCCTTCCGTCCGCGCGTTTTCGATGATCCCGTCCTCAAGTTGGTCAATCGTCGCGAGTGCTGCTGCACACGCAACTGGGTTCCCGCCGAACGTGGAGAGGTGATCACCTGCCTCGAAGGCGTCCGCGACCTCCGCTGAAGCAGTGAATGCACCGAGCGGGAGACCATTTGCGATACCCTTTGCCTGCGGAATGATATCCGGCACGACGTCGTAGTGTTCGCTCGCGAACATCGCACCTGTCCGTCCGTAACCCGCCTGCACCTCATCGGCGACGAGGAGGGCACCGTGGTCGTGTGCAATCTCTTGGACACGGGCGAGCCACTCTTTCGGTGGAACGACGATTCCAGCTTCACCCATCACCGGTTCGACGACGATAGCTGCGATGTCACCACTCGTGTGGGAGCTGATGACGCGCTCGATGTCAGCCGCGCATGAGGTGTCACACTCAGCACCCTCACACATCGAACACCGGTAGCCGTAGGGCGGTGCGGCATGCGAAACGTCGTTGAGCGTCGGTCCCATCTCCTTCTTGTAGGACTTATTCCCGGTCAGTGACAGTGAGCCGAGCGTGCGGCCGTGAAACCCCATCTCGAGGGCGACTACCTCTTTCGATCCGGTGTACTTGCGTGCGAGCTTGACGGCACCCTCGACGGCTTCCGTTCCAGAATTACAGAAGAACGTTTTCTGCAGGTCACCGGGCGTTATCTCGGCGATCCGCTCAGCGAGGTCTGCGGCAGGTTTATTCGGGTGGACATAGCTGCATCCGTGAACGAACTCATCAAGTTGCGCCTTGGCGGCATCGACAACTGCCTCGTTCCGGTGACCGACGTTTGTCACGGAGATCCCAGCGAACGCGTCAAGGTACTCATTACCCTCGAAGTCCACGAGGGTGCACCCGTCAGCGCGCTCGATAGGCACGTCAAGCTCCTTCCAAATCGGCATGAGGTACTCGTCATACGCCGCTGTGACAGCTTCGTTCGGATTTGATTCCGACATTGGAGCTATATGCGTACCAAGTCCTAATAAAACACGAGGGATGGAACGAAGTGCCCGAGACGAGCACCTGAACCAATTGCACGTTGCCGAACGAGGTCCAATGAGAGTCGCCACTTCCGAACATGGTTTCTGTGGGCTCGTCTATGAAGGGGCATGGACGAACGTGACCTCGTAATCCTCCAAGCGGCGGTCGACCTCGGAACCGGGAGTCCGGATGAAATCGCGACGCAGACGGATATCCCCAAGTCGACCGTGCACTATCGACTCAACAAGCTCAAAGAACGCGGTGTCGTGAGTAACGACCTCCTCAATCTGGACCTAGCCGAGCTCGGCCTCGACATCACCATCGTCACAGAGGTGATTGCCGACTATGGTCCGCAGTACCACGAGGAAGTCGGGCAGGCGCTCACCGAGATCGAAGGCGTGAATCAAGTCTACTTCACGATGGGTGATACCGACTTCGTCGTCATTGCGCACCTCTCTGAGCGCGAGATGGTCCAACGGCTCATCGCGGACTACGAAGCCATCGAGGAAGTCGAGCGAACGAGTTCTCAGTTCGTTGTCGAGACTCTCAAGGACGAACCCAATCCGATCAACGACTTCGAACTGGACACGCTCGTCGACTCCCTGCTCAAATAGTAGTTGAGTGGAACACTGGTCGTCTCGGTCGCCAAGGGCGATACGAAGACGAGAATGTACTGGCATGTCGGTACCTACTCCAATGAAGCAACGCCGTGCTCGCCGGCGTTCTCGTCCTTCGCAACCCACCAATCGTCCTCTTCGGTAAGGGTGATCCGGCGTCGGTTGGTAGTCAAGGTCTCACCTCGCATTCGTCAGCGAGGTTCTCAATGACCTCATCGAAGAATTCCCTGAGCCGCTGGCGTCCTTCGTCGATCTCGTCGTCGGTCAAGGGTCGCTGTTCTGGTTCGCTCATGGTTTCGGTTCCACGTATTGGGCGACACCATCCGCGACGACTTGGATTACGTCCTCGGATGCTTGCGTGACTCGCTTGTCTATCTCGGAGTGCTCGAACTCATGGAGAGACCAGGGATTCACAAAGCTCAGGGAGACATTAAGCGCTCCCTCGGTTAGTCATTACTCTCAAGGCAGACCGCTTCGTCTCGTTCTGTCGTCGTCACGATCGCTATCGTATATTGCTTGCCTTAGAATGGTCTCTCACTGTTTGAGAGAGGCGACAGCCTCGGTGTCAGGCTTCCTCAAGCAACGAGCGAGCTCGCTGCACGTAACTGTTCGTGCCCCAGCTACGAGCGTCGCTAATCTCATCGAGGAGCAGCCGCGAATCAGCAGCTGATAGGTGTTCAGTTCGAACAAGAACCGAGAATAGTGTCGGTGTCGTGACGAGCCGGGTATCAGCGAGTGAGGCGTGGATCAAACCAAGTTGGTTGAACTCGTCACAGAGGAAGAGCGCAGCATCGAGATCGTTCGCGAGTGTGACCGCCGCATTTTCACCGTCATCGAGCGGAAACTCGGCATCGAAGTCGACCGACTGTACCGTGAATGAATCCGCTCGGTCGAGTATGGCGGAGGCGGCGTGCCCATGAATGTCATCGTACGAAGCAATCTCTTGAATTTCATCGATGACTGCTGTTGGGACGACAACCTCGTATTGGGATAGACAGAATGTGAGTGGACCAGGGTCGTCGTCAGTAACGATCCCGAGACGTACGAGGGCGGAGGCGTCTGCGATGAACCGCGACATCTATGCGTCGGCGACTTCGTCGATGAAGTCCTCATCCAACTGCTGTTTCAACACTCGGAGGTTTGCTGCCTCTTCAGCGCCGACGAGCGCTTTGAGCTGTTCAGAGGTGATCTCATCGTCGTAATAGGCCTCCGCGATCTCCTGGGTGAGTGCGTCGTCGTGAGCGGCGTCTTGGAGGTACTCCCGAAGCGCAGTCACGAGGACGTCTGTTCGGTCCTCTCCGAGGACTGCGGCCAGTGCGTCGGCCCGGTCGATGAGCCGATTGGGAGCACGAAATTGCACGCGCTTCTTATCGATGCTCATGGTGTGTACATTGTGAGCAAACGCACTTAGCCGTTTTCGTGTGGACAATGTGAGCCTCACTCGGCCGAGCGTCACTCGTCTACGAGACGCTCCTCGAGGTCACCGGTGTGGTAGCGCGGAGGTCTCATCCTCAACGAGCGCCGAAGCCGCGAGTAGGGCGGCACCCTCCAAAGAGCGAGACGAACCACCTAAACGAACGACGGTCCAACACGACCCACTCATTCCAGGCCCACACTGCACCGCAAGCAACCCACCGCTACTGTGTGGTGCGTCGAGTGCTGCGTCGGTGCTGCTAGTGGGGTGGGACAGGGAGGAAGAGTCGCCGTCCGACAACGAGTGTTAGTGACCCTCTCGAAAATTAGGATTCAAAGCGCGTTTCCGATCGTGGTCGAATCTCGGGAACCCTATCAGCAAGCGCTTCGGAAACGTGTCCCGCCGAAACAGCGACATCAAGCTCACCAATATCTATCAAGCGCTACTTCCTCTGTTTCCCGCCGCCTGACGCAGTGTACTGGCTCGGATTCATTCTTGCTGCGTGAACCAGAACCTGTATCGAGGCCAGCTATCGCTACGCATAGTATTGAATACGGACTTCTGACTCGTTTTTCGCGCGTTCCAGATGTCGAAGTAAGCTAGTAAGATGAGACGGGTCGAATCGACTTCGAGGGCCCGTCAATCCAAGCGAGGCAATAACGTTCTCCTGAGAGTCGAAAATTGGAACGGCTATACCCCGCACTCCTGATAGATGTTCTTCATCATCAACTGCATACCCCTGCTGACGGATCCGCTCGAGTTCTTCTCCGAGCGCGTCTCGCTCAGTGAAGGTGTTACCGGTCCCCCGAGGGAGACCATGCTGAGCCACGATTTCGGAACGTCTTTCGGGAGGGAGGTGAGCAAGAAGGGCTTTCCCGAGTGATGTCCAGTGGAGGTTGCTATGTGCACCGATTGGGAGCTTATCGCCAGCCGCCATCTCGCCGGCACTCCGGTAGAGAATGACTCTCTGTCCGCGCTCTTCGGTGGCAGCCCCAGCTATCTCACCCGTCTCCGAGGCGAGCTCGATGACGTGTTCTCGGAGATGTTGTGTGGCCTCACAACGCTGTCTAACCGTTCCGGCAGCCTCCAAAAAACGGAGCGAGCGTACGTACTTAGTATCGTTTTTTATAACGTACCCCTCCTGCACAAGCGTACTGACGTGTGAAAACACAGTACTTGTAGACATCTGTATCTCTTCGGTGATTTCGGAAACGCCCGCTGGTTCGATTTTCGCAAGGATGTCCAGTATCTCAAACGAGGTTTCAACCGCGCTGACCGTCTTCTGCGTGTGAGCGTTTGTCATGACTGCTGGAGAATCTACCGTGATAAAAGATTTACTCTCCTCTCTCAAATCACATTTCGGCTCTGGCGAAAGCAGGTGAACTACTTTCTAGCGGGCTTTGGAGTACCGTTTTTACTGTTCATCACTCAGATGGCGCTTCGAGACCCATAGAGAGTGCGAGATGAAGATACAGAAAATGTTGAAACCGATCTAATATATAAAACTCTCAACTACTGATGGGTATGAATACCTGCCCTTTGTCTTCCTGCCGAATGGGATAAGGTAACAACCCGTGGACAATCTGACTGCTGTTCGTGTTCCGTATAGCGATTCTCTTCGAACGTACGAAAAATTTGGTTTTTGCTAGTGGCGAAAGTGTCTGGGTGAAAAATTACCGAAATAAACCCAATATCGGTCCATAGATATATGTTTGTCCAGAATATCCTCAATTAGTATGGTGTTCGCCGATGCTCCATTGGTGGTGTTCGTCGTCGGACTAGCAGTAGCGATATTGCTGCTGGTCCGTCTCAAATTACCAGCGTTTCTCGGGCTGATCATCTCGACATTTGTTGTTGGGTTGATCTCGCCACAGATCCCGTACGGTGATGTCGCATCCGAGGCAGCGACGGCATTCGGGGACACCCTTGCATCCGTTGGCATACCGATTCTAATGGCCGCGATAATCGGGAAAACGATGCTCGAAAGCGGTGCTGCAGAACGGATCATTCGTGCATTCACTGCACTCACTGGCGAAGAGCATGGCGAGTACGCCCTCTTCGGGAGTGGATTCGTGCTGGCTATTCCCGTGTTTTTCGCCAATGTGTTCTATCTGCTTGCCCCACTTGCACGCTCGATGCGAGCGCGGGTTGGACATAGCTACACGTTGTTCATCGTCGTCATCTGTGCGGCAGCTGCAACGACACACGTCTTCGTGCCGCCAACGCCGGGTCCACTCGCGGTCGCGGGTGAAATCAATGCGAATCTCGGGACGACGATTCTCGTCGGTTTGATGATCGGTGCTCCGACAGCCACCCTCTCAGGGCTCGTCTATGGGAAATTCATCTCCAGGCGTGTAGACATCCCACTGCGTGATGCAATGGGAACGACAACGGAGGAGGTAGAGGAGAT
The DNA here is from genome assembly GCF_000336675.1 of Halococcus hamelinensis 100A6. Classification (NCBI taxonomy): domain Archaea; kingdom Methanobacteriati; phylum Methanobacteriota; class Halobacteria; order Halobacteriales; family Halococcaceae; genus Halococcus; species Halococcus hamelinensis. Next base: position 121,292 of record NZ_AOMB01000033.1, read on the forward strand.
CTCCCAGCAGTCTGCAGACCTACTACCTGGCGTATTCGAAGCTTCACTGCCGATTTTGCTCGCGATCGTTCTCGTTGGTGCACAAACGGTAACGAGTACGTTCTTCTCGTCCGGACCAGTCGTGTCGCTTTTTTCGGTTCTTGGCGATCCGAATTTCGCGTTGACGGTCGCCGCGATGGTCTCTGCAACAACGTTCTACCGAATCAAATCCCTGGATCGTGAAGCGTGGTCGGACGAGCTCACTGATGCATTGAAGGAAGGAGGAAACATCGCTGCCATCGTTGCTGCCGGTGGTGCGTTCGGCGGAATGCTCGCGGCCGCGGGTGTCGGCGAGTACATCGCCGGTGCGCTTCAAGAAGTCGGGTTGGGGCTCCTCATCACGGCTTGGATAATCGCCGCTGCCGTCCGTATCGCACAGGGATCCGCGACCGTCGCCATGCTAACGACCGCTGGAATCGTGGCACCGCTCACAGGCCAGCTCACTGTGAATCCGGCCTACCTGGTGATGGTCATTGGAGCAGGCGGCAACATCCTCTCGTGGTACAACGACGGCGGGTTCTGGATCATCACGGAGATCGGCGGGCTCACGCAGGCCGAGACTCTCAAGACTTGGACCGTCGTGACCACGCTCATATCCATATTTGGACTCGTGTTCACCTTGGCGTTCTCACAGGTGTTGCCTCTCACATGAATTCAAAGCTATCGAAGAAGGATGACCAGCCAAACAAATATAACAAACACTGATACGATGGAAATAACAGAAATCAACGCCTACGGCGTCAACGTCCCCTTAGTACCGTTCGAGGAGGGTGGGCTCGCTCCCTACGTAACGAACCACAACTCCCTGGATGACATGGACCGGATCCTGGTCGAAGTGAAAACCGACGACGGTCTCTCCGGTTGGGGTGAAGTGCGGTCGTTCCTCACCCCGGAAGCGACCATCTCGGTCATCGAAGACGGTGTTCAACCACTCGTTTTGGGTCAGTCTCCGTTCGAACTCGAAAAGCTCCGGCGACAGGTGTTTATCGAGTATACGAATGCAGACATGTTCTTCGCCCCGGTCGAGGTCGCGTGTTGGGATATTGTCGGCAAAGCCCTCGATGAGCCGGTGTATAAGCTGCTCGGTGGATGGACGACACCGACACAGACTGAGACTAAACATCGAAGCAATCAAGGGGAGTATGATGACGAGAAAGCGGTTGAGATCGCGTACTGTCTCGGTATCCTCTCACCGGAGAAATCCCGAGAGCGAGCCGCTGAAGTGCTTGAGTCTGGCTACTCCGTTCTGAAAACGAAGGCCGGCCGGGATTGGAAAACCGACGTTGCACGGATCAAGGCGATGCACGACGAAGTGGACGGTGAGTTGGAGTTCCGCCTGGACCCAAATCAGGGCTGGACTACCGACCAAGCGATCCGAGTCGGTTCATCACTCGCCGACGCAGGGATCTATCTCCAGTACATGGAGCAACCGATCAGAGTCAACGCTCACAAGTCGCTCGCGAGTTTGAAAAACCAGACTGGACAGCCGATCGGTCCCAACGAGGACACGTACATTCCCAATAACCTCCGGCGACTGATCGACGCAGGTGCCATCGATGTCGCAGTGCTCGATCTGACGCCTGCTGGCGGCATTGCCGGATTACGACAACAGGCAGGCATCGTCGAGGACGCTGGTCTCCCGATGGTTCACCACTGCGCGTTCGACCTCGGTGTGAGAACAGCAGCCATCTTGCACGCCGTCTACGGCATCCCTGGCTTCTCCATGCCACCCGATTCGACGTACTACGCATGGGAGGACGACGTGATCGAATGCGAATTCACTGTCGACAACGGAGCGATCGAGGTGCCAGAGGAGCCTGGTCTCGGTATTGATATCGACCGCAGCCGTATCGAGGAGTATCGCATCGCATGATGTTCGAATCAACGGTACTGAACGACACCGTCTCGCTTGGCGCACAGTCCGCCGACTCCATCGTCAATACTGGCAGCAAGAGTGGGTCCGTTCTCGTTCTCCCTGTTGGGAGTACAGAACAGCACGGTAAGCATCTCCCGGTCATGACAGATACGCTCTTAGCGAACAGTGTCGCCACGCAAAGCGCGGAGGCTGTCGCCAACGATGTTCCAGTACTCGTTGCGCCACCATTCTGGTCGGGCTACTCCCCACACCATCTCTCGTTGGGTGGAACGCTCACCGGCGAGTTCGACGACCTCCTCGACCTTCTCTGTGGGATAGCCAGTACTGGGCTTGAAAACGAATTCGATGCGCTGGTCTTCGTTAATGGGCATGGCGGTAACACCCCGCTCATTGACGCTGCTGTCTCGGAGGTTGGAAAAACCCATCCGGAGGTCGAAGTCCTCGGCTTGACGTATTTCGAACTCGTCACGGACCTAGTCGAAGCCGTCCGGGAGAGCGATATTGGCGGGATGGCTCATGGGGGTGAGTTCGAGACTTCCTTGATGCTCCACCTCTACCCCGAACTGGTCGATACGGAGACCATGCCGGCGACGTACCAAGACGAACAGTACGAACTGGCTGGGGCCGACCTCGTCGTCGGCGGACCCGTATCCGTTTATAGGCCGTTCGAACAGTACTCGGAAAGCGGTGCTATCGGGGCTCCGGAGGTGGCGAACCCGGAGACAGGCGATCGGCTCTTGGATGGAGCCACTACGGCACTCGCAAATCTCCTTCAGGAGGTTCATCAGAACAATGGATGAAGTGTCAACGAACGAAGCACCGGAGAGTATCGGTCCGTTTTCGCAAGGCATCGTCTCTAACTCGATGGTCTACGTTTCGGGACAGGGACCGGTCGATCCGCAATCGGGCAACATCGTAGAGGGCGATATCCAAATCCAGACAGAACGGACACTGGACAATCTCGCCGCGATTCTTCGAGCTGCAGGATGCTCACTCGACGATGTTGTGAGAGCACAAGTGTACGTACGCGACATGAGCCAGTATGACGCAGTCAACGAAGTGTATAGCGGGTATATGAACCAACCCTACCCAGCACGAACGGCGATAGAAGTCTCCGAACTGCCCGTCGACATCGATGTGGAAATCGATATGGTCGCAGAACAGAAATGATACCTGATATGTCGAATCGTACAGATACGGTCGGGCCGTCGATGCCAACTCCACACGTAGTGCCGGTTAGCACGAGCGGTGCAAGGTCCTTCGGAAATTGCCACTCCAGATAGCCAATGGAAGACGAGAACAAGCACTCAGCAGTGACAGTCGAGGGAAAGAACGCAGTCGTGATCGGCGGGACCAGCGGAATTGGACGTGGGATCGCTCGTGCGTTCGTCGAGGACGGAGCAAATGTCATCGCCACCAGTCGTTCCCAGGAGGCAGTTCACGCGATAACCGAGGAGATACGAAGCGAAGGTGGAACGACAACAGCACAAACGTGCGATACAACAAACCGCGAGTCATTGAGCGACCTCAGGAAAGCTGCTGTCGACACGTTTGGCCACGTAGATATTCTGGTCAATTCGGTCTCGACTACCGCTCACGCTTCGATACTGGAGATGAGTGACGAACAGTGGGATCGGAGTCTGGACGTATTTCTAACAGGGACTTTCTTAGCGTGCCAGATCTTCGCGAGAGAGATGGATGAAGGGAGTATCGTGAATATTTCATCGATGTCGGCGGACCAGATCCGCGAAGAACGGCCTGCCTACTGTGCAGCTAAGAGTGGTGTGAATGGCCTCACTCGTGCTGCATCAGTGGATCTGGCACCTGAAATCCGTGTCAACGCTATTGCACCGGGGTTCGTCAAAACGAAGGCAACAGCGGACCGACTCTCCGAAGGGACGTCCACACGCGATAGTATCGATGAACGGACGCCGATGAATCGAGTGGCGGATACGGCGGAAATCGCAGGCGCTGCGATTTATCTCGGGAGCGATGCTTCCTCATTCACCACTGGAGAGATACTCACAGTCGACGGTGGCTACGATCGTAGCGCTATGTGACGTGTGATGACTGCAGCGTACGTCGAGTACTGTGTCGATGCTACTACCGAGAAGAGATCGGGAGAGAGAAGGGACAAGGAGCGTCCCGTCAGGTTCGAGGACAACTACGCGTTCGCCCGGGGGCAGGTAACTCGCTGCTCGACCGTCGTACTCGACTTCACACTTCCCAACAAGCGCCACCATAGCATCGTTCTCGAAACCTGATTGGAGGTATTCGAGAGCCTCCTCAAACGAAGGGTTGGAGAGCGATAAAACCGGCATAGCCTCCTTTCGAGAGGGCCGCATAAGTATGACGATATTCTGAAAGAAGGGACCCAATGCTGACTTCACTCTCTATCTGGGACGGGATTTCCGACAGTCATTAGAGAGCGTTCAAAGCAATATCTAAACTCAATCGCTACTCGCTGTAGTGCCGTTCGGTTCGTTTACCGGAGTTGTGACCAGCGTCCGATACCGAGTATTGGAGACCACTGAGCCTTTCGGGAGGGTCGCTATCTCCATGCGTGATTTGGATTGAGAATCGTTCTCAGTGGGAGGGTTCTCTCGCTTGATTCCAGAACTAGTGAGAAGATGCCATATAATTATGACAGCCTAGGGGGTTGAGATAGGCAGGCACATCGTAGTGTTGGTCAGCCTTTATTATCCTTCCAAGTTACTCTCACTCACCACTCATGAGTGCTGATACGGCAGCGACAGGGGCGGAACAAGAACAGTCCGTAACGCCCCTCGAACTGTTCTTTGACCTAGTGTTCGTCTTCGCGTTTACGCAGGTTTCGAGTTTCCTTGCGCATCATCTCACATGGACTGGTCTCGCACAAGGTGCAGTACTGCTCGGTGTGTTGTGGTGGGCATGGGTTTGTTACTCGTGGTCGACCGGTGTCGTGGATACTGAGGAAGAGATGCCCGCGCGACTCGTTGTTCTGGTGGCGATGGCAGGGATGTTGCTCGTTGCGTTAGCCGTCCCCGATGCCTTCGGGGAGAGCGCGATCCTGTTTGGAGTCGCGTATTTCGTTGTCAGAGTCCTGCACGTCGTTCATTATGTCATCATCGGTCCCACTGAAGCACAGGAGGCGATACTCCGCGTCGCACCGGGATTCCTTGGGGGCCCCGCCTTGCTCGTCGTTGCTGGGTTCTTCGACGGGACGATACAGGCCATGTTGTGGGTGCTGGCCATCATTGTCGACTACGGTATCGTCTACGTTCGTGGAGTCGAAGGGTTCACCGTTCATGTCGGGCACTTCGTCGAGCGCCATAGACTTATCATGATCATCGCTCTCGGTGAGTCTATCGTTGCCATCGGTATTGGGACTGAGGAATTGGCGCTAACGCCTCCTGTTATTGGAGCTACGCTCCTCGGTATCGTGCTCGTCGTCGCACTCTGGTGGCTCTATTTCGATTACGTCGTGCTCGCTGCCGAAGGACGACTGGGGAGAGAAAACGGAACCGAACAGGCCGTACTAGCACGTGATTCGTACAGCTACCTTCACCTGTTTATCGTCGGAAGTATCGTGTTCGTTGCTCTTGGTATCGAGCAGACCATCGCTCATGTCGGCGAACCACTCGGAATCGTTCCTGCTGTGGCATTCTGTGGTGGCTGTGGACTCTATCTGTTCGGTCACAATGCCTTCCGCTATCGTGACCATCGTACGGTGAGTTATCTTCGGCTCGCCGTTGGTCTGGTGGCGCTTGCACTCATCCCGGTGGCACTCGAGGTCCCCGCACTCGCTACGCTAGGCTTGCTCACAGCACTGCTAGTGGGTCTCGCGCTCTACGAGACCATTTGGTCCGAACACCGCAATCGATTGCGGAGCGGGTAACGTTAGGTAAGAGTACGCGAACCAGTCGGTAGCCGGTGAAAGCGTCGAAAATCAACAGGCACCAGCAAGGCCTACTCCCTGTGTTCAGGGAGATGATCCTCGATCATTACCTGACGTGCATAATCGAGCGAACCGAGTCGTCCATCAGTGTATATCTGGTACTCACACTGCTCACATTGGACATCTATCTCCCCCATACCCTATGTTGGCGCTACACGCGGATAACGGTTCTTCGGGGGCAGTTCGTTCAAAACCTTCGCGAGCGATGCAATCGGTGTGGTAGCTACTGGGTGCTCTCAAATCGGATACCTATACACTCAACAGAAGTCTATGAGTTAGCGCGAGAGGTATTCGTGACGCTCTCGGCGTTCGTCATCAGTGAGCGGTATCCCGACCGAAAGTCCCTCAATCCGTTCAAAGTCATCATCGAGGCCAGATGATTACCCGAGGAGGTTATTGAGAGTTAAGAGGATGAAGAGCAGGATAACGGCCTCATTGACGATCCACGAATTGGTGTTCATCCAATCTCGAACCTTTGGAAGGAATGCTTCTGCCCGCTTACCCAACGCAAGCACAGCAATTGACGGGAGTGCCAGGAGGAGTACAGTACACGAAACGAAACCGATAGAATCCCTCAACGGCAGACCATTGGCCGAAAGATACGAGCCGACGGCCGCCGAAGTGAGGATATCGGTCGGAAACACACCTAATAGTAGGAATCCGATCTTGAACGAAGACCGCGAATTCGCAGACTGTAGTTTTCCCATCCACTTTGGCGGTTCTGCTTTCTCTCTACCGAGATATACCGAGACCATAGCAAAGAATAAGAGAAGAAGCACGATTATCTGTAGGCCCATGTGAGAGCTCTCTCCACCCGTCACACTACTACCGAAGAAGTATGCGACCGTGACGATAAGCGTGATCGAGAGAGTCGCACCGACGACGAACGACGCAGAGTTTCGACGCCAGTTCTCACTCGTAGCGAGAAAGATTGCGCTGAGAAGTTGCGGCCCAGCAATCATTACGATTGCTAATGGAAGAATTGTGAGGAGACTCATCGCCTGCCCATCCTCCATTCCGTTTCGTTACTGTTGCCTTTGAATTTCGTCCAGATCATATTTCGCATTTTGGCTTTCTCGTTGGTCATCGCATGTTCAACTGTTTGCTTTCCGCTTCCTTGAGCGAGCGGTGTCTTTAGGCCGTCTCCCCTCCCTTCAGCGAATCGTCGAGGTCCTCGTCCGTATCCTGGAACGTCGTTTGTCCGATATCGAGAGGGGTAGATGGTTCTTCGTCACGAAGGTGTGGGACTACGACCTGGAAGAACTGGACGACGACAACCATCAGGAGTGGTCCGAGGAAGATCCCATACCACCCGAATAGTGCCGGTCCAAGTAGATAGGCGAACATCACAAGTGAGAGGTGGAACATTTTCCCCGAAAGGTACGGTCGGATATATGTTCGGACGACGTTGTCGAACGCCAGTGTCATGAAGACAAAAAACACGAGGGGATACCAGACGAGCGTTGGATTGGATCGGATAGCCCCCAGCGCGAGAAGTGCGGCGATGCCGAGATAAATGATCGACCGACCGACCAGAGGTACGAGGGTAAAAAGGCCTGTCGTGACCGCCAGCAAGATAGTTGCGGGGATGAGGAGGTTTCCTGGGGCGAAGAAGTTGAACACGTTGTAGATGATCGCTGTCAGAATCATGATGACGAAGATGGTCAGCGTGTACCCAAAGAACACGGAATTCAATCCTCTATCAACCGCTTCGAGGTAGTCGATAGAGATGGCGTCGTTGCCGAGAATTTGTTTTTTACCCCACCGACTGAGGCGCCGATCCTCTACAAGGAGAAAGAATCCCAAGAGCAGTGAGAGAAACATCATGAAGATACCTGACGCGGCGGCACCGAGGACGACTTGTGCTTCGGTGAGCATTGATTGCACCGAGAGATCCGAAAGCGTTGTTGCTGCTGTGTCGATCAGCTGATAGGGGTCGTCGGGTATTGAACCGACGTTCACCGGTGATTGTGCGAGAAGTTGTCTTGAGTCTTCAGACGTCGCAAAGGCGGCGAATTGTCCTAACGCTGCCGAAAGGAAGACCCCGATTAGCAGTACGATAGGCACGATAATGAAAAGCAACGTGAGCGCTGCAGAGCGGTTTCCGCTCCCGATTCGACGCCCGATACGTCGGTTGATGGGACGAGCGACATAGTAGACGAAAAGCCCCAAGACCACCCACGGAAGGAAGGTATACCCTACGAAGGCGATGATCCCGACCACTCCTAACCCAACGATCCCCCATGTTATATGCGGTCGAGCAATGCGAACCCGCGTTGTTTCCGGAGCTTCTCGTCTTGTAGCCATACTGTAGAGATGGTCTCCAGAATTATTATAAGTATCCCTGAATTACCGGCACTACTACTGGAAGTCGACCGACCTACCCGAGTTGTCCAACGACCTGATCGACGTTCTCATCGAACACGCCTTCTCTCTGCCTTTCACTGACTTGAGCACGCATGCTAGAACTACTTTCCAATTACTGGTGCATGGTCTTCCACATGAAGCTGTACGACCGGGTGAAGGATCTCCCGGTTCGCATCGATGACTACCATCTCCAATTTCGTGAAGAGAACTGTACAGGGGATTTCGCGCGGGCGAGCGTCGTACTGTCAGTACAGGATGCAAAACCGGATGCATCCGAGTTCAGGCGGCCATGTACTCAACTCACTCTCCGCGGTGGTGGCATTGAGGGGAACGGTGAGGATGTCACCTATGACAGCGTCGACCACCACGCACTCCTCGATTCATCGGCCAGTCTCCCGCTCACTGGCGAGTACACTGTCGAATCATTCTCCGAAGCGCTGGAAAAAGTAGATCTCTTCCCTCATGGTCCGCCCGAGCGAGAGGCTTCTCGCCACTATCGACGGTGGGCGTTCGAAAGTGCTGCTCTTGATCTCGCGCTCAAGCAGGCTGACACCGACCTCGCTACCGCTCTTGACCGGACGTACACGCCTGTCTGGTTTGTAGTGAGCAATCGACTGGGCGACCCGCCGACGTTCGACCGAGTAGAGACATGGCTCGAAATCAACCCAGAGCTAGAGTTCAAGCTCGATATCACTGCGGGCTGGACGGGTGACCTTATCGAAACACTTGCGGGCACCGGTGCAGTCCGAATCCTGGACTTCAAAGGCCAGTACAACGGTACGATGGTTGACCAGCCTTCGGACCCCGACCTCTACCAGCAGCTAATCACGGCGTTCCCGTCGGCACTCATCGAAGATCCGGTGCTGACTGACGAGACACGCTCGATCTTTCGGGGAGAGGAAAGCCGGATCACGTGGGACACACCGATCACGGACATCGAGAGTATCGAAGAGCTACCGTTCAAACCGACTCGACTCAACGTCAAGCCTTCACGGTTTGGTTCGATTGAAAACTGCTTCGAGACCATCGAGTACTGTCTCAACCACGATATCGGGATGTACGGCGGCGGCCAGACCGAGCTCGGTGTGGGCCGCCAGCACATTCACGCGCTCGCCTCGCTGTTCTATCCGTCCGCCCCGAACGATATCGCGCCGCGTGCTTACAATCACCCCGAACCCCTGTCTGGACTAGCGAAAAGTCCACTAGCTCCGCCATCGGACCCTCGCGGATTTGAATGGTCCTGATTCTGGTGACGACCGTGAAGATGCAGTCCAGGTATGTCCCAGCGCGAAACGTAGATGAGGCGAGCGTCTCACCGACAAGCCGCGAGCTGGACGGGATCACTACCTCAACGACTGTCTGTTTGTCTTGATTTCCTGGCTCTAATTCCTTATCGGCTTCAAGTAGTTTTTCGATCGAAAGCGACTCACCCTCAGCGAACCGTCGGAGTGCGTCGCCACCCGCGCGCACAAGAAGGACATCGCCATCACGAATTTCCTTCCAAGCGAGCGATTCGGTAAACTGTTCATCATCACGAATGAGCTGGAGAATATTCGTTCCGGATTCCGTTCTTTCCTCCGCCTCTTCGATAGTCATTCCAATGAGCGGGGATCCAGCTCCTACAACAAGCTCTGAAAGATAGTTCTCTATCGCATATTCCTCAACGTAATCCTCATTAGGGGGGACTCGTTCCGGGAGAAGCCGATGACCAACGAAGAGAAGATAGAGACTTCCAACGATCAGGACCACGATTCCAAGTTTGGTGAACTCGAAGAAGCTGAAGGTATGGAGAGCAGGATATTCCGAACTGAGTCTACCGGCGGTATCACTCGCAAGAATGTTCGTCGACGTTCCGATAAGAGTGAGCATTCCGCCAAGCTGCGATGCGTAGGAAAGGGGGATGAGAAGCTTCGAAGGGCTTGTCTTCCCTTTGTGAGCGACATCCGAAATGACTGGACAAGAATCGCAACGACAGGAGTGTTGTTGATGAACCCCGAAACCGGGCCAGTGACCCCTATTGTAGCCAAAAGTTGCTTCTGCAGGCTCTCGCCTACGAAATTCGAGATGCGCTGACCGACCAGTTGCACAACGCCTGTTTGACTGATCCCAGCACTCAGGATCAGCATAGCTGACACGGTAATTGTAGCTGAGCTAGCAAACCCGGAGATACCCTCGTCAGCTGAGATCTGCGTCCAAGGCTCAAGAACAATCAGCGCGACCATAATTGCAATAGCAGTGATATCTATCGGGAGTCACTCTGTAACAAACAGAACAGTGGCGACGATGACCACCAGAAAGACAACCAACATGTTCGGCGTGATTGGCGGTACACCGTTAGCGGATTGTAGGATAGTCGCAGTCATAGACACTACTCACGAGTTATAGGATGCCAAGGATAAATACTTCCGCAGGTTATTTAGCCACAAGTCATCACGAAGCGTTCAACGCCCGATTCTATTAGCTGAATACACGCAGGGGCGTGATTTTCGAACCTTCTCGGCAGCGAGTGAGATCGTTCTCCTTCCCTTTTGGAAGCGCGACGATCGTCCGGTACCAAGTACTGTAGACGACCGCTCCTTGTCCGAGAATCCCGATGATTTTCATTGGAGCCGACCGGATCATGGAGAACACCAATTGACCTCTCAGTCGACATACCACTCATTTGATGAAACTGACCCAGTGATTTCCTTTCTTCCCCTCTCGCATACCGTATCTACGTACTGTCTGTTCAACGAGGTTACAAGCTTAACCCCTTACAGCTTGTAATTCCTAGTTGATCATGGAGATCGAATGGAGAACGGTCGCATACGGATTCGGTACTGCACTCGTCCTCGGGCTCGCAGCAGCCTACTTCTTCCCCTACGCGGACATGACATCACCAATACTCATGTATGGGCTTATCGGAGGGGCTGCTGGACTCGTCGCCGGGTACTACACAACAACTGGAATGGGGAGCGCAGCACTGAACGGCGGATTGTCGACCACGATTGGAAGTGTTGTCGTCCTCGGCGCCCTAGTCCTTCTCGGATTACTCTTTGAAGGGCTGGTGACAACCTTTGGTGTCGCTGTTGCTGGCCTCGTCTTGGTCGTTGCCTATGCGATCCCCGGGATCGTCGGTGGGATGGTCGGTGAATGGTACAAAGAACACCGGATGGAGCGGGCAGCCAAACCAGCGGCACGGTAGCTATCAACGCTGAACCGCCATCCGGATTTTAGGCTCACGACGTCGCTGTCACCTTCAGTTAACAATGCTATCGAAACCAAGATCCCGATGCTTACTGCCAAGAACAGCCCGATTACGAGACTAATGGCGAAGAAAAATGGGTCTCGTGTGCTCGCAAACCGAGAGACAGGCAAGAATATCCCTCAAGTGAGTGCCACGTATCCACAGATAAGATATCCGAGAAAGCCACACAGAGCTAATCCAGCACCGTATGTAGCACTTTGATGGAATCGGAACAACGTCTCCTCGAGGATGGTCGCTTTTCGCTTTGGCTGGTAGAGCAGCGGTTGCAGATTACGGCCAGAGGCCACGGGCTTCGTGGGCTTCTGCTAGGCGAGAAAGAGCGACGATGTATGCGGCATCACGCCACGATACATCCCGTTTCTCGACTTCCGCTCTGACTTCACTCCAGGCGGTTAGCATCTCCTTTTCCAACTCATTATTAACCTGCTGAAGCGACCATGGTCGACGATTGATATCCTGTAGCCATTCGAAGTAGCTTACAGTCACACCCCCAGCATTCGCGAGAATATCTGGGACGACAGGGATATTGCGTCCTCTGAGAATTTCATCTCCTCTGGAGGTTGTCGGTCCGTTTGTCCCTTCTACGACGATGTCTGCCTGGAGCATATCCGCGTTCTCTTGAGTGATGACGTTCCCGATTGCAGCAGGAATGAGAACGTCTACATCGAGTGTGGGCAGTTTCGCCGCAGGAAGAACCTCGTTCGCATATTTTGTGACCGCTTCCGGTTCTTCATCATGCGAAGGGATTCTTTGGACGTCGACACCATCAGCGTCGTACGCAACACCGTTCACGTCGCTCACCGCGGTGACGGTTGCTCCCCAACTATGGAGTAAGCGAGCAGCGTTTGCACCGACACTTCCAAACCCTTGTATGGCAACTGTCGCCTCTTCTAACGGGCGATCGTAGTACTCACAGACTTCTCGCGTGATAATCGCAACACTCCGACCAGGTGCTTCCTCACGCCCATAGCTTCCGCCGATGACTGGTGGCTTGCCAGTGGCTAGTGCTACGGTTGGGCGGCCAGATACCCCATCGCGGTGAGCACCGCGAGCGTAAGCAGGACAGCGATCGAGAGCGAACTCACGCTACCGAGGCCGGCAAGCGCGAACACAGGCAAGACCGCAACCAAACCGGCGGCCCCGATCCCGCCCTTCTCCGGGAGCGTGAGCCCGCGATGCTCGACGGGTTCGGGATTCATGTCTCGACCTCCATGTCGTCGGCGTCCTCGGCCTCGGGCTTCTCGCTCACGGCGGGCCTGGAGGCCGCCCTTGATTCGCTTCGTGCGGGGGGCCTGACCGACAAAACCATCATCGACCCCGGCTTCGGCGGGTGGTTCGAGGGGAAGACGGTCGAAGACGATCAGGACCGCTTCCGTCGCCTCGCTGAGTTTCAACAGTTCGACTGTCCGATCGCGGTGGCGACGCCCGCGACTGGCTCGGCAGGCCGATCTATCGGCGTGCGATAGGATTGTTCGATGACTGTTGACGAGGAAGTTCGTCGGTTGTATGAGCGGTATCAATCAGCGAAGATCGACGAGGAGCGCCACGAAATCGCGCTTGCAATGGGGAAACTCGATGGGCGTCGTCACGCCGAGATCTACGCCGCACTAGAAGACGAATAGGATATCGCCGATGCTGGGAGATGCTACTCAGTTGTTAGTGAGTTAACTAAATACTCGTCAGTTCGTCCGGCGTCTGTCCGACCGCCCGACGAGCTTGGTTCAGCCGTCCAGAAATCATCCTCAGCAGCGAATCGAACTATCGATCCAGAACTGGCTAAAATCAAATGCCGATTTTTCCGTCATTGGAGGCTATAGTCGACCAAGACGGAGCCATCGTCGAAACGAAGTGTCGTGTTGAGGGTAAGGTCAACCTGCGCTGCGTCGGGAAGGGCACGGGTTCCCCCACCAACGATGGTCGGGAGTATACGCAGTACATACCGATCAACCAGTCCTGCTCGGATAGCCTCGGTAGCGAGACCAGGACCACTAATAGACAAGTCGTGGTCTGCTTGGTCTTTCATCGCCTCTACCACTTTAGGGTCGAACGTCCGCTCTAAGCGAGTCCGTGATTCCGGTACGGCATCCAGGGTGGTTGAATAGACGACCTTGTCGGTTGCCCGCCACGCCTCGGCGAATCCGCGTTGCACCTTGGGTAAGTCAGCATGGTCAAAGGTGTCCCATGCTCTCATCGTTTCGTACATTCGGCGGCCGAGAAGGGAGGTGCCGACCGATCCTTGGAGGTCATTGAAGAAGGTATGTGCATCCTCGGATGGCTCCGACCAATCGAAGTTGCCGTTCTCATCGGCGATGTAGCCATCGAGTGACGAGTTGATGGCGTAGGTGAGGTTGGCCATGGAGTCCTATCGGTCGTCGGACCTATTCAATACAGATGGCAAAAGGGCGGCAACGGATCAGACGGTATGTATCTATGTTTCGCACCATCTCGAAGGCAGCCATGATTTGCTTCAAACTATTACCGACCGGATAATCTTCACTTCTATTCGCCGAAGGTGATCCCCGATCGTTCCCCGTGAGAGTCCAAGCTCGGCGGCCAAATCGCGTTGCGTTGCACGACGAGGGATATCGTAGTATCCGCCGGCGAGTGCTGCCCGGAGGATCTCTTTCTGGCGGTCGGTAAGCTGCGCCGCTGGGTCACCTATCTCCGGTTGATGTTCTCCGGTACGTTTGAGAGTCACGTCCACTTCCTGGGGGAAGCCAGCGATCAGCCGTTGAAGGGCTCTATCCTCTCCGAAGAGCGTGATTTCCAGCCCAGCATCGGTCTCCCTAATCGGCCAGTCGATACTGATCGCTTCGGTATCGAAGCGTTCGAGAAGCGCTGTTTCGACCTCGTCAGGCTCGTAGTGCATATACGCTAACCACGTCTCCCCGCCAGTCACAGTACAAGAGACGATCCAGGGTATTTCGTCTTCTATCGTGGTGAATCGGGCAGCATCGCCGCTGAACCGGGCAACTCCGACCACGGTCCCATCGTCAAGCAGATTGAGATACTGTATCGCTTCCTGTGTCGCAACGTGTGATCCGTCGATCCACACCTCCCTCGGGTCGCTGAGGCCCCTCCGTATCGGTTGGTCGTTCTGTGACCGAATGTAGCCCTCCAGGGCTATGATGAGGGTTATATATCTCATTCTCGTCTCTGTTTGTATTCTCGGTAGCGCTGTCGTACCCGACTCGAATCCTACCAACGAGGAAACGCTACTGCTGTCAGCATGTGAGTTTAATAGTGCATCTAAATATAAAGACAGCGTGCATGCTCGGCGTTATTCCTGAGTATATACAGCCCCTCTTCCTCTTCGATGGAGACTAGAAGTATCAATAGGAAAAACGCGAAAGTAGCTGGATTAACGACTATCGGTGTTGTTGTGGCACTTCTCGGGCTGCTGTGGTTGGTTCAGGGCCTCGGTATCGTCCAGATCGATCCCATCTTGTGTGCGGGAGACTGCGAGCCGGTCACTGGAGTATCAGTAGAGTGGATAGTTATCGGTGCAATCACTCTGGTTGTGGGAAGTACTGTGGTTTGGTCAGGCCTGAGACGCGTGATATGGGAATGATGATTCTCAGCGGAATCCTGAATGTCGTGAGGTCAGCCTCTCTTACCAAACATTCAGATATCATCTCGTTTGGCGTTAGGTAAGATTCAATAAATCGCTCAGCGAGGGTTCGAAAAGGAGGAAATCACCGAGCTAACGATTCACTTCCGCTGTCCTTGGCGCGTGTATATGCCGGTAGCTATCCAATCTCTACCGCGGAATAGGGAGGAAAAGGAAAGGAGTCCAACAACTGGAACCGAGAAGACAGCCGAATTCAAGCAGAAAACCACACCGAACCTCTGGTTCGACGACCAAGCCGAGGAGGCAGTAGAATTCTAGGTATCGGCGTTCGATAATTCGATAGTTGGGACAAGCAGCCGTTACAATGCAGCAAAATGGCTGGCTGTTAGAAGGGACGAATGTGGATAGAAGGCCGTCCAACTCCTCTCGTATCTCTACCTTATCGCCAGAAGCACTTAAAGAAAGTAGCCGATTCGTAGACCTGTGGGTCATGCCGAGGAGCCAGCCACAAGATCTGGCAGACTCGGGTCCCGGTAGGGATTCCGGCCATAGACTGCGTCGTGCAGACCTTGTTCATCAAGCTGGTCGACGAGCGTTCGCCGTAGCCGGTTCAGGTTCGTGACACCGAGGTCGTGTCGTTCGCAGAGTTCCGTGAACTGCTTATCGTCTGTGATCGACTGGAACTGCTCGTAAAGGTCGGCGAGTCGCTCGGGTGGCTGCTCTGCAACCCACTCATCATCGTGGAGACCGAGATGCTGCTCACGCTCACGGTCGACAACGTGGCGGATCACGACGAGCGCGACCTTGGGGATGGCACGCTGACTCCCGAAGGCGGCGAGGTCGAGGTCGACCATCGTCCCGATGGCGCGATCACGTTGCCACGGGGTGAGATCCAGACTGCTACACAGGGCGTGAGTCAATCGGAGTTTTTCGAGCCGGTGCGCACGCCGGCTGTAGCCCTCCATCGCAGGATGGCGCTCGTCGTGGAGCCGCCGAACGTTCTCACTGAGGTCGTGCTCGGGTGCGTCCGCGCGCCCGATGCGCGTCGCACTCGGCGTCACGAGCCCCCATCGCCGGACGGTTTCGTCGCGCTGGAGATCCGCCCGTGAGACAGTACTATCCCCAGGAAGCTGGCTGAGAGGCGAGATATCGCGTTCGCTGAGCAGTGCCGGGCGGCGGTCCTCGACTGTCGGGAGTAAATACCGACCAGCATCCTCGTCGGTCATTACGCAGCCAGTACTGCTTGCTCGTAGTTGAAAGGCATGGCTACGTACAGTAACCCTCCAGCGAGAAACCAGCGCGTTCCTCTCTCGTATCTATACCATATCGCTAGAAGCACTTAAAGAATCAGCGCTCACAACGTGCCCTCGGCTTTCCTTGTCCCTAGTATCTTACCAAACGCTTAGCGCGTCATGAGAGCTAGAGTTTGGTAAGATGGGACCTCCTTCTCGTGGAGCGAGACGACCGATATTAGTGCTCTCGCTGCGTGAAGTAGGTGTCCAAGTGGAGCTCGTGAGTGACTTCTCTCAATGATAGTCCACCACAATCGTCGCACTCAGATGGCTCATCCGGCGACGCATAGATTATCCCACACTGCTCACAAACGAAATACCGCAGGTTGAGCACACTCGATCTACGCGAGCGAATCTCAAATCATTGCCGTGAAATGTCGCTCATTGGGTCCGGATGACTTTGCTGGTCGGATTCGTACTGTGGGTATACGAGCCGTTCGCTATCACGAGTATGGTGGTCCGGCCGTCTTCAACGCCGACAAGATCGATCGTCCAGTGCCCGATACGGGTGAGGTTCTTCTTGAAGTCCAGGCCACGACTGAGAACGCAGTGGATACGCGCTTTCGAGTGGGAACCTAATGGTTTAGTCCCATTCCCAGGAATTCCCGGTGGTGATGCCGCTGGAGTGGTCGCAGAAGTCGGCGAGAAGGTCTATCCGTTCAACGTCGGCAACCAAGTGTTCACCAAGGGGATGGGTGACGACGATGTGAGTTGTTCTCAACTTGTGTACCTTTCCATAGGCTAGGTTTCCGACCCAGCGAGGGTAGAGTAGATATGTTAGATAGATAATAGATGTTCTGTGCCAAAAACACCTGTTTTCAGCACCGACCAGAAAACCTCAGTCCCTCATATACTGATTCGCAGGATGAGTAGGAAGTCCGGACGTACTCGGTCCAACACTCTGCGTTGATATTTTTGTTCTGCCTCGCTCTCCTGATCATCCGGACGCAACTGCGGGATCAGTTTCATCGGTCCCACCTGCGAGCTCAATATCAAGGCGGACCCAACGGTAAGGGACGTAGGGACGTTTCGTCTGGCCCTCGTCGACAACGAAGATGAGGCCATACTGGTCGAGCACTCCCACATCGTCGTGAACCGGGCGGTAATCGCGGTCGAGAGCGTCCGCGAGCGCGGTGATGCTCTCGGCTGCGCCGTCAATGGTGATCAGCAGGCGCAGGAGTTCGATACGCCGCTCAGTGAGGATTTTCCGCAGATCGTCGATACTCGCGAATGAGACGACTGCGGGCGTCGATTCACCATCTTCGACAGTGCGTGCCGCTGCAAACGTTTCCTCACGTGCTTGCTCGAACGGTTCGACCGTGATCCGAAGTGTTTCGGGATGGGGCCGGTCACGCGGGTCGCGGTACTCAGCGGGCCAGCCGTCGTGGGTGGGTTCATTGTCAGTCATTGGGTGTCTCCTCGATGATGCGCGCTATTTCAGTGAAGAACAGGCTAACGTGCGCGACAAGACTCTGAAATGCGAGAGCAGTATCCTCGCCGTCAGTGACATGTCGGTGGTGGTTGCCGAGTGTTTCATCGTCATGAGCGTTGTCGTAGCGCAGGATTTCGCCCTCCTCAGGGTGGTAGTACTGGAAGCGATAGAACCACCCGCCAGGATAGCCTGCATCGAGAATCGCGAACATCTCGACGCGCCCACCCGGGACAGCCCGATTGAGCTCGAGTGGTCCTGACATCTCGTACGCTACTATGACCTATGACTTCATAGACAATAAAGATACTGGGCGATACAGGTTGAGAGTAGCGCTCTCACTGCATAGCCTACTATCTGGAGCTAGCAGCCAACAATGCATCAGCAAATAAGTGGTTTGTAGCTGTCCAAACGCCGAATCTCTGGTGTCCAGAGCGCCGCGCAGAAGTTGAGACTGCTGCTCTCAATGCATAGGACAACTTGTGAGGTCTCTCAAAACACTGGTTCTATAGATTTCCAAATTCGCACTACCCTGTCGGTAGACACTTGGTTACCGACAGGGGATTGAGGGTTCACGCTTATCCTGCCATCCCCCGAACCCCCTACCGGAGTCCATGAAGATTACTGGCTGCGGGAGTAAGCACCCGTTTTACTGCGTTTGTGTTTCTGCTGTTTACTCCATATCGTCGCAAGGAACTCTCGTTCCCTCGCAAACAGCCGTGCCCTGAGAAGATACCTTCCGAAAGTCGTCGTTGCCCGTGCGATCAGCTGCTCTCGTCGCGGCGGTCTTCACGATTCGCTGCACCGTCCTCGGGGTCACATCGATCACGGGGTCTGACTGAGCAATGTTCTCGGCCTGCTGATACCGGTGCAAATCGCGCTCAACCTCATGCGGGAGGTAGGCGTCTCTCGGCTTCCCGCCGTTGCCTGTGGTGTCCTTCCCCTGCGGAACGCGGAGGAAATAGTAGTCCTCGCTCTCGACCACTTCGCGCCGAACGTGCTCGGGCGTGATCTGTGGGATCTCGAACGACCGTAGCCCGACCTCGCCACCAAATCGGATCCGCAAACTCAAATTTGATTAAGTCGACGGTCGACCAGCGGCAGGTTCCTGCTGGGTCTCTTGGGCTTTGAGTGCGCTCGGGTTAGTACGTAGCAGGACGATCCCGAGCCATGCGAACCACACGATGGCCCCGAGTCCGAACAGGTCCACAAGACCGCCGAGAGCCGGGACAACTGAGACGATGCCCGCCGCCCCGATCACTGCGCCGAGGTAGTTTAGGACGCGTGGGAGCACGCCGGCCCGTAGGGCTGCCAGACTCGCCAGCAACACCCAGATACCACCGACGATCTCAGTGCCGCCGCCGAGACCATCCTGGACGACTTCGATCGCCATCCAGAGCGACGCCGCTTGGGCTGGGTCCTGGCCGTAGAGATCGACGACGGTGGTCAGACCGATGCTTGCGATCATGGCAGTAGCCATGAGCACGCCGGCCCAGATGAGCCCGAATACGGTCGCCGTCTGTGTAAGCACTGGCGAACTGGCCTTCAGCAGGTCATAGAGCGCCAGCGCCAAGACAGCCACAAGGACGCTTGACGCCACATAGACCAGCACGTTCACGACGTACACCGCAGTTTGATTGTCTGCGAGGAAAGCGACGTTCTGCATCGGATCGGTGCTTGCCCCGTAGCCAGCCGGGATGAGAATCCCGAGGAACAACACCATCGCTCCCACGTATACAGCGGCTTGGCTCAGTGCGGCAATGCCGCCCATTCTCTGCAAACCACCTATTTTCCGTTTCTGTTCTACATTCGTTTTCATGTATCTCTCAACCTTGCTAGTATCTAGCGGACTATCATTATGGATACTCAGAGATAACGCTACCGCTCGTGTGGGAGGGAGAGACGCAGTGGAGGTACACGCCGAGAAATAGCAGACCGCGGAAGGATTATCTCCTGTTGACACTTGTATAGAACATGTCTCACACATCGAGTGTCAACAGGCAATCGGTACCAGAAGTACATTCAGAGGGTAAGGCAGGCGACTACCCAAACACTGTCGAAGACCCGACAACGGGTGCTCGCATCACGTTCCTCGAACGCGGTGTCGACGACCGGGGAGCGTACCTGCTGATGGATGGTGAACTCCCAATCGGGGTAGACAGCGGACCGGCCCGCTTGCATCCATGGGCCGAGGCACGCTCCAAAGTGCTCGACGGTCGCGCCGTCGTCGACGTAGACGGCGAGGAGAGCGTCCTGCTCCCTAGCGAGTCGGTCGTTGTTGCAGCGGGCGATTCTCACACTATCCGCAACGGCGGCAAGGGAGCGCTCGTCGTCCGGACGACGCTTCGCCCACCGGGCGAGTTCGAAGATGCGATTAAAGCACTGTACAGACTCGGCACCAGCGGAGGACCCAACCTGCTCGGGGTAGCTGCGGTGCTTTACCGGCACCGAGAGGACGTACGACTTACCAGTGTATCCTGGGGCCTCCAGCGCCCGCTCCTGCGGGTTCTTGCCGGAACAGCCAACGCTCTGGGGCATGATCCAACCCGGTAGTCGCCTCTCTAGTCCATCCGAAGTTCGAACGTACTTGTGAGATTCCACGTGAACCTGCTTATCAGGCCTTTAGACGAGGCAATTCACGAATCGGTCGCGATTCTCCTACAGTAGCGTACGGTGAGTACCCAATTGTCTCAGGTGGCGAGTACTCCATAAGGGACTGAAACCCGACTCACAAGTCAGTAGAAGGAGACGTCCCGGAGTTCTGCCCGAAAGAACGGCTCGTATTCGTCGGTCCCGAACCCCCAGCCCACTTCCAATCGAGCGGGGATGGTGACCCCGTCGACGGTTCGCTCGCGTTCGATGGATGCACCGAACGGGCGCATCTCGCCGGTGTCGCCGTCCAGACGGCGCGTTGTGACGGATTTGACTGCGCCCTCTTCGTTGACGGTCACCGTCAGCGGCTTCTCGACGGTGGGCAGCGCCACGCGCGCCCGTCGGTCGTCGACCCCCTCCCACTCAGCTCCCATTGACGGGAGGAGGCTTGTGGGGAGCCAGACCGACTCGGCGAGAAACCGGCCGGCTGACGAGCGGTCGATGGCCGGCCCGTCGGCACGGACGATGGGAATGAGACCGGCGAGGGCGAACCGCTGTCCGCCGGTACCGTCGACATGGAAGTCGGCTCCCGAAAACCAGAGGCCGAAGCCGAATCGAACTGTCGGCCGCCAGACGAACCCGCACCGTGCGGCCAGCGTCTCCTCGGCAGTGAACGGCAGCCAGCGGTCCCCGAGGCGGACCTCGCCGTCCATCGTCAGTTCGACCTGACGGGCGAGTGGCGTGCCGGATGCGATGGCGTGACGGAGATAGCGCTCGGCCGCCGACGGGAGGTCGGCAATCGAGTCGGGGTCGAAGGTTTCGTCGGCGGCCCGTTCGCTCCGGAGCGTTTGGCGGCGTTTTCGGAGCGTCCGCCCGTCGTGGAACCGAACAGCGCTCAGGACCCCGCCGACGCCGGCCAGTGCGAGTGCGACGCGACGCGCGGTACTCGAGTCGGGCATACGCCGGCGGTTCGATTTCTGCTGGGAAGTCTCTAGGGGGAAGCGAGAAGCGGCTTTCCAACGGAACTCACTGGTCCATGTACATTTCCTACGACGACCATGGCAAGCCTACCTGCCCAGCGATTCGCTGGCGGGAAGCGACAACGGGCCCAAGTGTAGCTTCAACCGTGAACTAGTCAACTCGTCATGAAATTCACCATAACTTGGCTCCGTCGGTGGTTCATACCTCCGGACGGGGTAGGCAACCATCGCGGTGACCGATAGCCCAGCCACCATACCCACCTGCTATTCGCCCGTCAGCCCGCTCGAAACGCTGGCCTGGACCGCCGCCGGATCCGACCCGACTGAGGTGAGGAATTGAGCCAGCAGCGCGAGACCGACGACGCTGATGAGACCGAAGATGACGACCTGCGGGAGCACCACCGACTGGCCGTCGACGATCATGACGACTACCATCGAGAGCACCGCCAGCCCGAGAGTGGCGATCTTTACGAGTATCACGCCAGTGAAAACGTAGCCCCACGCCCGGCGCTTGCCGAGCCAATACGCCGAGATGACGTACGCGGGAACGAGGACTCCGAGGTCGATCGAGTAGATGACGTTCGTCGGAAGGTTCGCCGCCGTGATGCTCTCCGGCGTGGTCCCGGCGACGCTCGCCGGGAGAATATCGGCGAGCCAGAGAGCGACGACCAGAAGCGCTACCAGTAGTTGGAAAGCGACGTACGACCGGACCCCTCTCTCGCCAACCGCCCGTTTCAGAACTGTGGGGTCGAGGCGAACCATCCCGCCGACGAAGGTATAGAGGGTGAGTCCGAGGAGTGCGACGTAGACCAGATACAGTTCGTTGAACACCGTCATGAACGCATACGAGGCGTAGGTATACAGCAGGTAGCCGGTCACGCCGAGCCAGACGACGTACCCGCGGAGCGACCCGTTGACCGAGAAATGCAGCGACACAGCGAGTACGGGGACCGCCACCACCAGTGTTAGCAGGTCCTGCCCGTAGACCTGCGGGAGAAGTACCGGCGCGTCGCGGTAGAACCCGGGAACGAACAGCCCGACGACCGTTGCGATCACGGCAAGAACGAGCGTCGCAAGCGACGCGAGGACGTACGGGCGCGACAGTGAGGTCCGTGGAACGGTCATTCGGTCCCCGCTTGTCCGTCTCCACTGGGTGCTACACCGAGTCGACCCTCGACGAACGCGGCGACGTCGTTGGCGAACGCTTCGACCTCCTCCCAGTCGGTGTACTCGTAATCGCGGGACGTATCCGTATCGCTGGTGGCCGATTTGGCGATATGTTTCATCAGCAGCCGCTTGAGGAAGCCGTACTTCGAGTAGCGGAGCGCGCCGCCGAACAGCCCGATGCGGTCGGGCTGCCAGCCGGTCGCTTCGAGGAACTCGTCGACGTATTCAGCTGCCTGTGCCGCTCCCTGTTCGGTTGCCGACGCCAACGACAGCTGGAAGAAGGCTGTCGGGCGCGCCGCCAGCGCGTCGCGGTTGTCGTCCACGAACTCCCGAACCGCCGGCTGCTGTTTGCCCACGTGGATCGACGCACCGACGAGCACGGCATTGAATTCCCCCATGGCGAACTCACTCGGTAGCTCGCTGGCGTCTTTCGCCGTGGCGTCGTGGCCACGCTCGGCGAGCACGTCGACGATTCGGTCGGCGACCTTCGCCGTCTGTCCCTCACCCGTTCCGTAGCACACGAGCATCGAAACCATGCTGGTTCACCTTCCGAGAGGCGAGAAACGCCCCGAGCCAATAAATGGAGTTGCCGAGAGGGTACATCGAACGGGATGTGAGAACAGTTGCATCCTACAAGGAGAGGATACGCAGGTAGTAGAGTTGCCACGCGAACACCAGCGCGATGACCGCTACCAACGAGTAATGGAGGCGGCGTGGTCTGTTCCAGTACCCCTCACGCCACGCGAACCCGGCCGCAACGACAGCGCCAATCGTCCCCGCGAGCGCGAGATAGGGTGGGACCTGCCCGACGCGGAGCAAAAGCGATGGCTCTGGTCGACGATCACCTCACAGTGGAAGCAGTACCTCGCTTACGCAGTCGTCGGATTCGTTCTCACGGACGTCGGGGCCATCCTCGTCGGCATCGTTATTGTGATACTGGCGGTGATACTCCTCGTCCCCTTCGGCATCTTCGCCGCGGTTGGTGTCGGGACGCTATTCGTGTTCGAACCGCTCGGTATCGGTCTCCTCGCCGTGATTGGAATTCTGTACGGTCTTTCGGTTGTTGCCGTTGCCGCCGTCGTACAGGTTTCCGTTCAAACGTACCTCCGGTACTACGCACTTCTCATACTTAGAAGTATGATTATAAATGCGCGAGGTCTTTCTTGGGCCATGGACCCAACATTCTTCGAATCTCGCAACGAATTCCGCACCTAGCTAGAAGAGCACCACAACACGGCCGAGGAGCTGTGGATCGGCTACTATAAGGTCGACGCCGAGCGAGCCGGTATCGGCTACGGCGAGTCGGTCGAGGAAGCGCTCTGCTTCGGGTGGATCGACGGTTTGGTCAAGGGCATCGACGACGAGACGTACACCCGTCGATTCACGCCCAGGAGCCCCGACAGCAAGTGGTCGAAGGCGAACACGGAGCGGGTCGAAGCGATGATCGAGACGGGGAAGATGACCCCGACCGGAATGGAATTCGTCAAAGCGGCGAAGGAGTCAGGAGAGTGGGCGGCTGCCTATCGGCTCGGCGACGACCACGAAATCCCGGACGAACTCGAGGCTGCGCTGCGTGAGAACGACACCGCCTGGGAGCACTTCCAGAACTTCTCGAACACGGACCAGCACGCATTCATCGCCGCCGTCGAGGAGGCTAAGACGAAGGAAACCAAACAAAAGCGCATCGAACGAGCGGTCAAACTCGTGGCGCAGGATCTCCGAGCATACGACGAGAACAACAAGCGGCAGCTGTAGTGAGGCCTTTTCAGAGGAAACCGTTCCTCGTATTGAGGATGAGGTCATACTGCTTCCACTGAGTGTCGAGTGACGAACAGACCGTTCCCGCACTGAAACGAGTACCGAATTCTCAGGCGATCACGACTTTCCCTTTCGCACGACCGTCTTCGAGATACCGGATGGCTTCGGAAACCTCGGCGAGCGGGTACGTCCGGTCGATGACCGGTGTGACCTTCTCGGATTCAATAAGATCCTTGAGGACAATCAGGTCCTCATGGTTCTCCGAGGAGACGAATGTGTCGAGCTTCTGGCTCACGAACCGGGATAGCACGAGAGCCCGGAGCTGACGATCGACGCCTCCGAGCCACCGCCCGCCCGTTTCACCGCCGACGATGACGAGGGTTCCATCTGGAACGAGGGCGCCTCGGAGACGCGCCAACGATGAGTTCCCACCGATGTCGAGGATCAGGTCATAGTGCTGTTTCCTCTCGGCGAAGTCTTCGCGAGTGTAATCGATAACCTGGTCCGCGCCGATCGATTGGACCATGTCCATCTTCGCGGTGCTGCACACGCCGGTGACGTGCGCGTCGAATGCCTTGGCGATCTGCACGGCAAAGGTGCCCACGCCGCCCGACGCGCCGATGATTAACACCTGCTGGCCCGGTTCGACCCGTCCGTGGTCGCGCAGGCCTTGCAGGGAAGTCAAGCCGGAGATGGCGACCACCGCCGCTTGCTTGAAGGTAAGATTCGCTGGCTTGAGCGCGAGTTTGTCTTCATGTGCGCGTGCGTAGTCGGCGTACGAGCCCGTACCGATCCCGAACACTTCATCGCCAGACTGGAACCTGGTCACATTCTTGCCGACCGCCTCCACGACCCCTGCCACATCCATGCCTAGGACAGGGTTCTTGGGCGCGCGGAGCCCGAAGCCTACGAGACGTATCGGGTACGGCTGGCCCATCATGAGATGCCAGACACCCCGATCCACGCCAGCCGCGTGAACGCGTACCAGCACCTCATCATCCTCGATCACTGGCTTGTCGATCGTTTTGACTTCGAGAACGTCGGAACCTCCATATTTCGAATACGTGACCGCGTTCATCCCATTCTCGTCCGAATTCGATGCAGCCGCCTTCCTTTTCGATGTCTGACTGACACCGACGTTATCAGTGGTTGTGGTTGCCATTTGGTGCACCCATAGAATCCTGACTAAACTGCACCGGCAACCGAAGAGAGAACTCAAGCGAGACAGCGCGTTAGTCGCCAGTGTCCGTTGGTGAGGATTGTCGTGTAAATAGGCACACAAAGCATATGATTCTTTCTGATAGTAAATTGATTTCGACTCGCTAATACTGTTTGTAGTGTCGCTGAACCGCTTATCTTCAATATCTCAGCACACTTCTAGTATTCATGAACTGATATGGATGTCCAATTTGAGCAGAAAACAAGAGAGGAGAATGCAGGGGAAACTGTCGAAGACGCGAGAACCGGTGGCCGTATCACGTTCCTCGACCGCGGGGTCGATGAGGAGGGGGCCTATCTGTCAATAGAAGGTGTGCTACCAGTTGATGTCAGTAGCGGACCGGCCCGCTACCATCCGCGGGCGGCAGCACGCGCCGAAGTGATTGCTGGCCGTGCTATCGTCGAGCTGGACGGTGAGGAGCGGATTCTGTTGCCTGGTAAGTCGACCGCTGTTACGGCAACGACGCCACATGCTATCCGCAATGATGGAGCGGCTCCACTCATCGTTCACACGATCTTCGGCCACCAGGTGATTTTGAGGCTGCAATCAAGAGACTCAACAATTTTGAAGCTAGAGGATTCAATCCACTTGTATTAGCTGCGACCCTCTATCGTTATCGAGACGACGTACAGCTTGCGGGTGTTCCCTGGGTAGCTCAGCGCCCGATTCTACGCATCCTCACCGAGGTAGCCAACCTCTTCGGGCGCAATCCAACCCGATAGATCCATTGATCAGAAGTTGCCATTACAACATATACGAGAGGAGACATTCAAAGCTGGGCGATCATGTTGCTCGAAAATTCTTATTCGTTGGGTGAGAAATAGCTGGTTGAGAGACTCGAAAAAGCCCACCTTGGGCGCTCCATATCTGGTGTAGTCGCATCTTCCACCCCATAGCAGAAGTTGAGACTACCACTCTCAATGCATCGCCCACTTCCGGTAATGAAAGTCAGAGATCTGCCATATGTTAGATGATTTGTTGTTGGTTAAGTGCCGAACCCCTGCTCTTTAAGGAACTCGTCGATCCCTTCGAAAAGCCGCTCGACAGTCGTCTCGCTGGTAAACGGATTAAGCAATACAATCCGGAGCCAGTTTTCACCTCGATACGTGGGAACAGACACGAACACACTGTGGTCATCGAGAAGGGTTTGCTGAAGTCGGCTGTTGAGTCTACCCAACTTTTTCGGCTGACATCTTCCCGGCACTGCACGAAAGCAGAGTATGTTCATGTCGGGTTCGCTGACGAGCTCGAGTGACTCATGACCCGCAATCCGCTCATGAATCATTGTAGTGAGACGATACCCTTCGTCGATAAGTTGACTGAGACCGTCGCGGCCGAGGTATTGAAAGGTAAGCCAGAGCTTGAGGACGTCAGCGTGACGTGTCCCCTGAACGCTCAGCTCACCGAGATTGGGGATCTCGTCCTCGTTTCGCATGTACGGGGCCCCAACACGGAATTCTGTCTCAAGGGTCTGCTCATCAGCAAAGAGTGCCATCGCGCAGGTTTTCGCCACATAGCACCACTTCTGTGGATTGAACGTAATCGAATCGGCAGTTTCCACCTCGTCTAATCGTTCTCGGTGCTCTTCCGAGAAGATGAGCGCGCCGCCATATGCTGCGCCGACATGGAACCAGAGGTCATGAGCTTGCGCGATCTCGTGAATCTTGGGGAGTGGATCAATGTTCCCTGTCGTGGTGGTACCTGCTGTAGCGACCACACAGAATGGAGCCTGCTCGTGCTCCGAAATTGTCTTGGATACGTCATCAGTAGTTCTACTATGGATCCTCGTACCCAGGAACACGCTAAAATCCTTGTTGAACATTCAGCGGAAGTCAAATCCGGTGACAACGTTATGATTATGGCCCCACCTGTTGCCGAAGATCTCGTCGTTGCACTCTACGACCAGTTTGGAAAACATGGGGCGAATCCGGCGACTCAATTGAGCAGCACTCCTGCACGACGAGCATTCTTGCGCGCAAGTGACCCCAAGGATCTTGAAGTAGCCGAGCACAAGCTGGCTGGCTTTGAGAAGGCGGATATTGTCATCAATATCATGGGTTCGAAGAACACGCATGAAACAAATGACGTCGGCTCGGAGAAAAACGCCGCTTATAGAACGGCGATGCAGCCACTTCAAGAGGAGATAATGGGGAAGCGGTGGGTTTTTACCCAGTATCCTGCATCAGGGAATGCTCAAGAAGCCGAAATGAGTACAGAGGCATACGAGGATTTCGTCCATCATGCTGTCAACAAAGACTGGAAAGCCCAGAAGGAATTCCAAAGTCAACTCGTGGAAATTCTTGATCCCGCGAGCGACCTGCGGGTTCGAAGTGGCGATACATCCGATATACGAATGAGTATTGATGGGATGCAGCCAGTAAACTGTGCAGGCGACAACGAACTACCCGATGGGGAGGTATACACCGCACCAGTTCTGGGTTCGGTTGAGGGGGAGGTCCTATTCGACAAGCCACTCATTACCCGTGGACGGGAGATTCAAGATATCCATCTCCGATTCGAGAATGGTGAAGTCGTTGAACACTGTGCGGAGAAAAACGAGAAACTGCTCACGTCTATTTTAGACACGGACGATGGTGCACGGCGACTCGGCGAGGTGGGAATCGGCATGAATCGTGATATCGACCAATTTACGTACAATATGTTGTTCGACGAGAAGATGGGAGATACGGTTCACATGGCACTTGGACGAGCTTACGAAGAATCGGTCGGACCGAAGCGAGAACAAAATGAGAGTGCGATCCACCTGGATATGATCGTCGATATGGCAGAGAATTCCGTTATCGAAGTTGATGGCGAAGTAATTCAACGAAACGGCCGATTTGTCTTTGAGGATGGGTTCACGAATTAGGTGAAAAGGAAGCTATTTTGAATGGTCATATCGTCATTAGACGCTCTACTGTCAATAGCAACCATTTTCTCCAGTTTTGTGTGACTGCCAGGTTCTGGTGGAATGGTGAAATTATGGTTAGCCTGCAACAAATATATATTCATAGGGATTATCTCCTGCCTAAAGAGAGCAATGAGTACAAGCTACGACGCAGTGATATTCGATTCCGACGGCGTAATTGTCGAATCGCCAAGCAAACAAACGTTCCAGCGGGCTGTAGAGCAAACATTTGGCAACTTCAACCTCAGCCATCCAAGGCGAGCGGATTTACGCGCGTTCGTTACACAGAACGTTCAGGCCATCAAGGACCTCTCTGATCGCTACCAAGTTGACCTTCATGAGCTGTGTCAGGAAGCAGCTTCTCAAGCACTTCGTGAACAAAAACGCGAGTTCAAAGAAGGCCTCCGAAGCCTCTATGATGATGTCGTCTCCCTTCGCTCTCTTGACTTGTCATTAGGAGTCGTGAGCGACAATCAACATTCGCTAGTTAAGTATGCTCTCGAATATTCTGGCCTGCGTGATTGGTTTGATACTGTTTACGGGCTTGAATTCACCCCGAATGGACTCCACCGAGCGAAGCCTAGCCCTTACTACCTGAACAAGGCGCTCTCGGATTTAGACACGACTGATGCATTATATGTTGGAGATCGTGCGCGCGATGTCGAAGCAGCAAACAACGCAGGAATTGACTCAGTACTACTGTGCCGAAGTGGGGATTCGATAAAGTGCGGAGTCGCCCCTACGTATGTGGTGAGTAGTCTCTGTGCGATACCAAGACTACTGGAGTAATCCTCTACGCTAAAACAAGGATACGTTGTTCAGTGCTTGGACCATTCATTGTTGAGTAAGAGAGCGGGCAAAGGGTTCTGACCCGCTTGAACGTTTTTTATACTGCTGTGATGTGAGTGTTACATTAGAATGATGTAGTTCCATCAGTATATTGGGGTCGGGTGTTCAATCTGGAAATGATTAGGATGAGTGATGAACCAAGGCACAAAGCTTCTGTGCGTAAGGAGTTCACTGAACAGGCTGATAGTTATGCGAACAGTTCGTTGCTCACAGATAGTAACAAAGTAAAGAAATTAGTTGAAGCAACCAATGTGTCTTCAAATGCACGGGTTCTTGAGGTTGCTACGGGACCTGGGCATGTTGCACGTGGCTTCGCCACAATCTCTGATACTGTAGTTGGTATCGACCTTACGGAGGCACCGCTCAGGATAGCGGAGCAGAAAAAGCGGGAAAGCGGTATCAAGAATGCTCACTTCATGCGAGGTGATGCGGAGATCCTTCCATTCAACAATAACACATTCGACGCTGTGGTCTCTCGATTAGCCCTCCACCACCTCGAAACACCCGAGACTGCACTCCAAGAGATGAAGCGAGTTTGCCACCCTGATGGGGTGGTAGCGGTCGATGACATCATTGTGAGTGAACACACAGAACGTGGGCAGTACCAAAATCAATTTGAACAAATTCGAGACCCGTCTCATGTGCGTGCGCTCCCTCTGAGCGAACTGATTGAGCTTCTCGCGAATTGTGGACTAGAGATTACCAACGTGCAGACAGATACGCTTGTACAAAATTTCGATGATTGGATCGATACCGCACAAACGCCGAATCAGAAGGCTGCCAAGGCTCGGGAAATGATCAAACGGGATGAACGCGAGGATCTAAGCGGGACTCGGCCGTTTTATCAAGATGGTGAATTGGGATTCGTTCAGCAGACAGCTATTGCTGTCAGCCGACCCATCAGCTAATAACGTTCTCAGCGCAGGATCGTCCCCCAAATAGAAATCACCAACCTGTCAGCAATGAGGTGGTTTGTAGAAATCCAAACGCCGAACCTCTGAATCTTCCACAACTTCGGAGGATGACTGATTCTACAAGCGAAAACGACGGACGGTGACCGTTCTCGCCGATGAAAACCGCGATTAGAGCGAATGCGACCCGCTGTTCAATGCATGACTGATGCTCAGCCGGTAAAAATAGCCAAGAGTGGGGTCAGCAGGCGCGTCCCGCAGCTATCGAGAACGCGATGAACGCGATAACGGAGTGGTCCTCATCAATCGCCCGGCACGATGCAGAACGCAAGGATCTCGATGAACTCGCCGGCCGGAATCGGCGGTCGTTCCCCGAGATGGACGTCTACAGCCTCACGAAACAAGAGATTCGTCAGCCGCCACACGTTGTACATCACAACGCCGATCACGAAGTACAGAAACCGTATTCGGTAGTCCATCGACCCAACCGTCGGCAGGAAGTGCTTCTTGATCGTCTTGTATTCGTTCTCGATCTCCCACTGCTGCTTGTACTGGCTGACAAATCCTTGAACCTGTTCTACTGGAACATCGCGGTTGGTTGTGAACACCGCGTGAGCTCCCTCTTCCTTCGTCGATGGCACGTACATGATGTTCCCAGTATGGACGCAGCCCTCGTGCCCGTGCGGCACGTTCCGCATGACGCCCACATCGGTAACAGATTCACGTTCCAACTCCTCGATATCTTCAATTTCGGCCGCGTACTTTCGTTCTGGGATGAGGTAAGTCATGTCGTGGCGGTCGATGACGTCTCGGACACCATTCGCGTCGAATCCGCGGTCGCAGAGCAGCTTGTGGATATCGACGTGCTGCTCAGCCTGTTCCAACAACCGATCAACGAGACGTGCCTGTGACGTATCTCTTGCCTCTCCCGTCTCCCAATCGGATTCCCGGCGTACTGGTTCAATATCGAGGACGATGGGTGTATCCTCTCCGATAATGGTGATTGTCGCCATCTGATACCCGTACTTATTCTTCTCCAGAACTCCTCCGATGATACCGTCGTCTTAGCTGCATTAGCGTTCTCCGTGTTCGGATTGACGAACGCTCTTACCGTCGTTGGCTACCTTCTCAGGGACCGAATCCGTCTCTCAACGCTGTTCTTAGTGGTTAGTTTTGGCTTAGTTTCAATCATCCCGGTCTATGGATTGGCTCTCGGCTCGCTGAAACGTCGAACGGGCCTTGCACTGGCTCTCGTCGTCTCGTGGGGGCTGTTTTTCGTAGGAGACCGAGCCGACCTTCTCGGCGGAGCCGGATTGTTGGTCTGCGTTGCGCTTGTTGTCCACGAGACCGTTCAACGGGGGGAGCTTGACTTCTCGATGTACTTCATGCAAACAGGTGCGGTGATGGTGTCGGTGATGGTTGGGGTTGGTGTCTTTATTCTGTTCAACGGTGCGGTTCCCTGGTTTGGTGTCTGGGTACTCTGGAAATGGAGTACGTTCGTCCTCTCGATCGGTGGGTTTGGGCTCTGATATTCGGTCTGTCGTATGACTTTCCTCAAGCGATTTCTGACAGTGATACCACGTAGCCCTAAGTAGCCAGCTACGTTTCGTCATAGCCGACATCTCAGCTCGCTCGCTGCTGGTATGGCTGCGGCTGAGAGCACCATCGAAAGCCCAAGCAGCTGGTCGAGGATTGACACCGCTAGCACAAATTCCGGTCAGTTGCTGTCGGGAGGAATGGCTTATCCGAGCGGCCATCCTACGACGAGGTATGGCCAACTGGACACGCGGAGCTCGCGGCGAAGGGATCTATATGCTCGTGTGGGGGCTACTCACTCTCGCGTTCGTTCCGTTCGCTGGTTCGACCGTAGGCATGGCTTTGGTTGGCATCTTCGGACTCGCCTTTTGTTGGTATGGCGTTGGAATGGTTCGGACGGACTCGCGGGCACTTGCGTAGCGTCTCCGAGTCGGCAAAAGCTGTATAAGATGTGCCATGAACAGTCAGTGTATGGAACGAGACTTGCTTACTGAGCGTGTTCGGGACGCTCTCCCGAGTTCCGAGTCGGTGCTGATCGCCGTTCTCTGTCTCGGTGTGTTACTGGTCTTCCTCGACGTTCTTGGGATCAGCGTTATCAAGAACCTGCGCGACGACGGTATCGGTGATCTGTGGTATCTGCTCTACCCTGTTGCGATGGCACTGCTCTCGTATCTCGTCGAACGCTTCCGGGATGTCTTTGACCAGCCTCACTCTGCCGACGTTCCTGACCCGCTCGGCGACCGCGAACATGAGGACGAAGAAGCCGAGGACGAACCAGCGACCGAGCAACGAACCGTCGAGTTCGCCCGCTCACGGAACGAATCTACGGAGTAAGGATTCCTACCGTCGCTGCGACCAATCGACTACGCGGCCTTCGGCCTGCCGACCGTTTTCGCGTGGAGGTAATTCGCCGAGACGACGACAACAACACTCGAAATCAGTCCGATGAAGAAGCCATCAACGGCCTGTCCGGGGACCGGGAGCGTCAGTAAGACGATCGCCATCATGGCCATTGCACTCACGACTACCAGCAATCGTCCGCCGTATCCAATGTCCTGAAACCACTGTGTGAAAGACTGGCCGAGCGATGACCTCGCAGCGGGGCCGGAGGTGAGCACGACCAGAACGAACATCACTACTGCTATCGGCCACATGATCCCAGCCCCGGAGCTCTGGTTAAGAGGGAGCTCTGTCGCCAATATGTAGAGACCCAAAACTACGCTGAAAAGGTCCATCCGAGTCGGCGGTCGAGGTGGGAGCAATACCGAGAGCCTCGATACGTTCATCGCTCTTACTGCTCGTAGACGTGCTTTATGGATAATTCTTTTCGCCACGAGCGAGAGGTCCCTATCTTTAAACGCTATCCAGCGGAGCGGCCGGTTCTCGCCCGCAAAGAGTGGTGGGAGCGGGGTTAGCTCCTGACCCCACGTTCGGAGCGGGGATGGATCTTCTTCGAGAACCACCCACCGAAGATACCGCCGACTGCTCCGACGCCCACCGAGAACGCAATCAACGCGGCCGTCGCCAACAGGAGAAACAGGATCTCCGGCAGCGGGTTCGACCATACCACGATCGGTCCCTCGGGAAGCCCGAGTAGCCACCCGACGGCCCACACGCTTGCGGGAGCTCCACCGACGAGACCGGCGAGAACACCGGCGCTAGCGGCCCGTCTCGAAGCGTTCGCTGCGAGGTAACCCGCGAGCATCGCGCCGAGCAGGATTCCAGTACCCGGCTGGTCGAGCGTCGAGCCCGCCCACGTCGAGGACATGATCGTGAGCGAGATCGAGACGAGCCCGCCGATAAGACCATATTTCCACAAACTATCGAATCTGCGGCGGATATTCAGGTCGGGCATTACTATCTTGCTCATAGACTCTCCGAGAATAAAAACGTATCTTGACTTCGCGTGGGCTATGGCCGGGGGGTGAGATAGCCCATTGCGGTGAGCACCGCGAGCGTGGCCACGATAGCAACCCCGAGCGAGAGCTCACCCCAGCTCTCCAAGACCAGCGAGCGCGAACACGGGCAAGAGCACGACGAACCCGGCGGCCCCGAGTACGCTGTTCTCCGAGAGCGCCAGTCCTCGATGTTTGCCGGATTCGGGATTCATGCTTCAGCCTCCGCGTCCTCGTCATCGACCTTGGGTTCCCCATCCGAGCCGTCGCCAAAGGTCGTCACGTTCGCCTTCGCCGAGAGGTGCTGGCCATTCACTAAAATCGGGTTCACGGCGATGGTTTCGGTCACCAGCACGTAGCATAGGAGCAATGAAACCAGAAGGAGCATATTTCACCGACAGAACAGGAGAACAATGGCTCCGTCCGAAGACGCCTCCTCGACGCTCTCGACTCGGGTGGACTCCGGGGTTTCGTTTCGGGAATCGCTCAGAATATTTGGTGTCGGTCTTCTTATGGGAAGCGCGGATGCTGTCCCCGGGATCTCTGGTGGGACGGTGGCGCTTATCGCAGGTATCTACGGCCGGCTCATCGCTGCTGTGAATGCGATAACGCCGAGTCGAGTGGCCGACTTGCTTCGCGCACTCATCCCATTTGGCTCGCTCGGAACCGAAGAACGGCCCGGCTCGATCCTCAACGAGTTCGATGCCATGTTCGTGGTGAGTCTACTCGCTGGCATCGGGACCGCCGTGGTGCTCGTCGGTCGAGTTATCGAGTACGCACAAGCCGAAGCGCCGGTCGTGCTCTTTGGGTTTTTCTTCGGATTGATCGCCGCCTCCGCGCTGATCCTGTGGCGAGAGCTTTCGATGGGGACGGCGGGCAGATGGCTCACTGCACTCGTTGGATTCACCCTCGCGTTCGTTCTCTCCGGTGGGGTTCAATTGCTTGCCAATAGCGGTATCGTGATCGTTTTCGTGGCAGGGGCGGTCGCAGTGAGCGCAATGATTCTTCCCGGTATTTCGGGCTCGCTCCTGTTGATCATTCTTGGACAGTACGTTCGTATGTACGCCTCGCTCAACGACTTCTTGGACGGTGTGACCGGCCTGCTCACTGGCGGTGATTTCGAGGCTATCGTAGCTCCCGGTCGTGAGGTGGTCGTGTTTCTGATTGGTGGGTTGGTTGGACTGTTCACCGTTGCTCGTGTGATTCGCCGATTGCTCGATAGCTATCGGGAAGCCACGCTGGCGTTTCTCGTTGCACTGGTGATCGGAGCACTTCGCGCACCGATCGCAGAACTCTCCGGCAACGAGACAGTAGTGTGGACACCCGAAACGATCGGTGTGTTCGTCGGGCTGGCGCTCGTTGGTGGTCTATTAGTGCTCGTCCTCGACTGGTATGCGATCGACATCGACTTCGATCGACTGTAGCCGCTCCTCGACTATCGAATCCAGCGACTCGGCGGCTCGCCGACGAACCCTGCAACGAGCGCGACCAGTCCCACAATAAAAAACGGGAATCCGAGGGTTCGGATCATTTCCGAGGCGGGTGTCGAAGCGGCGTAGAACGCACTACCGGTGGTCGTGAACGCCGCACCGAGAACCATCCACTTGAGGTCGCGTACTGCCTCGCTCTGCATGGATTTGGTCTCTCCCGGTTGTGGGATATAGCCCTCGAAGCCTGTCGGGATAGTCGCTCTGAGGGGTAGATGCCGTGCATCGGTACGATACGGCCGATAATTACAAGCTTGCTCTATTCAGGAGGATAGTGTATAGCGAACCGCTCTCGGAGGAAATCAGTCATCCAACCCGCTTTGACGTTTCTGAGTGTCGTCGTTCTGTTGTACTCGTTCCTGATCGCCGGCCAGCTACTACTCGGCGTATGGGTGGTCGTCTTCGTCTGGATAGTGTACTTCTTCCGACTCGTTCTCGCTATCGAGCGGATGCATCGTCGCTCGAAGAAATGCCGACAGTGGACTGAGGGGCGAGTTCTCACGTAGTGGCCAGCCTATTCCTGCTTTCCTCCCATATCATCCACCGGGATATATATTCCAGTGCGAACAACCGCTGGATATGGAACCCGTAGGGAAATCGTTGCAACGACGAGTGCTCAATGCCCTATTCCTCGGTGTGGTCCTATTCACCATGACAGCGATCTCGGATGGGGGCATCCAGTGGACACTCCTCCTGATCGGTGTGCCGTTGTATTTCGTCTTCGAGCTCGTTGCCGACCTCGTTCTTGGGAGGCTCTGGCACTGGTGGTCAGCGTGAGCGAGACGATCGACCACCTGCC
Organism: Halococcus hamelinensis 100A6; assembly: GCF_000336675.1. NCBI lineage: Archaea > Methanobacteriati > Methanobacteriota > Halobacteria > Halobacteriales > Halococcaceae > Halococcus > Halococcus hamelinensis. The sequence goes on from NZ_AOMB01000033.1 coordinate 157,151, forward strand.
TGTCCCTCGACTCTATCTCGGGCTGTTCCCGATTTTGCTCGTCGGCGTAGTCTATACGCTCGCCGGCGTCGTGGCACTGCTGACGAACACCGAACCGGCGCACGGGTGGATGATCCCCGTGTTTGGGGTGTTGTTCCTCGTGATTTCCGCCCACAAGCTCTACACGACCTCCTCCGACGACGACTCGGTAGCGGACTACTGGATCGTTCTCCAGTATTTCTTCGCGCTCGTCCTGCTGGTGTCGTATGCGAGTGGATCTGGCCTGATCAGCCTGTAGGCGTCGAGAGCGTTCGTCACCAGGATTCTTGTGGGATGGCCGACAAACCCGAAGTATGGCGACTGTCGTCGAACGATTGCCGATCGAACCACTCTACCTCTGGGCAGGGCTTACAGGGTTGACCGGGCTCGCGGTCTTGATGAGCAGCACGGTGAGTCTCCTCGCTGGGGTGGGCTACTTCTTCCACTGGCTCATGATCCTCGCTGGTCTGTCGATGATACTCGGCATGGCGTGGGCCGTCCGTCACCCCGACTCAACGGATGTCTCGACGAGCGGCTACCAGCTCGGCTTTCTCGTTGTCTGTGCGGTCGTGGTGGTCGGCGCTTCTCTCCAGCAGATTCTCGCGTTGGCGTGAGCTCTCGCAGGCGTCCGCACGTTCGTCTCGTGACTACCGATGAAGGGAGAGCGACAGGAGCGAGAGGATCGGCCCTGCACCCGCACCACCCAGCAGAGCGACCCAAAGGTCGCCACCCGCGAAGAAAAAGACGACGACGTGCATGGCCGCCCAGAAGACGACCCACGCTCCGACGTAAACGACCGGATTGCTAGACTCCGGATCGAGACCCGGTAGCCGCTCGCTATTGGATGATTCCATCATAGAAAGACTAACTCGGATACTCGTGTCTAGTGAGGATTAGATGATAGCCGGCGGCTACAATGCCGGCAATGAGTCCGACGACGATCGTCGCTATGTCGATAGTGCCTGCGGCCCCATCCCAAAACAGTACACCCGCGAGCGGCTGTGCGAGAACCCACGTAAAGAATCCTATCGCGCCGTGCAACCACGGGCTTTGCCACTCGATCCGGCCCGCGAGTGTGCTCATACTCTTGTGTTCTCGGAGACCGATGAAAAATCCACGTGCTCAATTGGCCGTTGAGCGGCGATTGGGACGCCACTTGGAGTAGATGACCACCGTCGCGAACGCGAGCGCGCCGACGACCGTCGAGACGTCGATCGCTTCGGCGAGAGTATCGCCGAAGACCATGCCAAAGAGAGCTGCCGTGAGTATCCACGTCACAAACACTAACGAACCCAACAGCCACGGGCTCTCCTGATCGATCCGACTCAAAACCTCACTCATGGGTTTGGTTCTCGGAACTCGACATCCGCCGGTGGTACGTTTTCCATAGCAGCGGGACGATACCGGCTGCGACTCCACCGGGGAGGATCACGAGCCACTCGATCGGGTCGCCGGAGTACCATGCCGCGGCGGTCTGAACGGCTAACCAGATGGTGAACATGAGCGCTCCGTAGACTAGCGGACGATCGGGCACGCTTCTCTCCGTGGCGGTCGTCATGTCTTTCCCTAAAGGGGACTGCTGAGCGGATTATAGTCTTTGTTCTCAGGTTTGCACCCCGCGAACGTCTCCCTGGTCGTCCCGGCGTCGAGTTGGGCGACGGTGGTATCCCGAAGCCGGAGGGAGTGGTAGTTGAGTCTGGCTGTGATCCGCCCGGACATCGAGGCTCGCCGGGACTTGTTAGGGCAGTCCAATTGTAGCGGATAAGATGCTCACACCGGCTATTAAGAGAAGAAAGCTAGCAACAATCACTCCAGTAAGCTCGTACCATGTCCGAGGTGCCAGCTGCGTCCCGTGAGTGGTCGCTTCGGGTTTGAGGTGCGTATAGGTCGCCCCGAGAATCATCAACGAGCCTGCTAATGCCTCGGCTACGACCGAGATGGAGACGCCATTTGAAAGAAACATCCAAGCACTGACGAAAAGAAAGCCACATCCGACAATCGCATTTATGAGTGCGAGGAAATCAGCTCGACGTAAATCGAGTGGAGGATTCTTAGCAGTCGCCATAGTCTAATCTTCTTCCCCTCAACGTATCAATCTTTGTTGATTTTGTAGGCTACCCCAGTGTGAATGAAATACACTCTACCCGACACGCTGACTTGTCACGATAGCGGTGAAAATCCATACTATCGTTCCACTCACGTTCGGTATTCAGATACTTCTCTAATAATTATGTCGCTGATCATATGAAACTGACTAACCAACTTTTCAGGAGGCCAAATAAGTGACCGGAACCATTTACACGCGAGTCATTCTCGGTCAAGTCATGTCTACATACGCGCGGGGTGAGTCACCTACATTCCAGCCTATCGACCGGTTCGAGGCAGGTGTTGGCTGGATTGCTCATCCGGATGAAGATGGACGGAGAGCAAGCCATGCGATCTGTGGCAATGACGGAGTTTGGGCGATAGACCCGCTTGATGCACCGGGTATAGACGATCTCCTCGCGGAGTTCGGTGAGGTTACGGGGGTTGCGATACTCTCTGCCTATCACTCCCGAGATGCGAGTGCTATCGCCGAGCGACATGGTGTTTCGGTCCATGTTCCGCAGTGGATGGACCGGGTTGTTGAGCGTATCACAGCCCCAGTTGAACGCTGTACGTGGTCGTTTGGCGACTCTGGATTTGCTATCCAGCGATTCGTCCCGTTCCCTGGGTGGTCAGAAGCATTTGCGTACCGCGAATCGGATCAAACACTCTACATCCCCGAAACACTCGGAACCGCACCGCTGTACACCGTTGGTGCGGAACGAATCGGTGTGTATCTCCTCTGTCGGCCATTCCCGCCGCAGAGTTACCTTCTCGGGACGAATCCGGAGCGTATTCTTGTCGGTCATGGAAATGGCATCCTTGAGAACGCTGAAACGGCACTGACTGACGCACTCAGCAATGCACGGCGACGTTTCCCAGCAGCCCTACTAACAAGTGGTAGGGCACAGCTACGGGCCGCATTTGAAGCACTGGACTAACTGGAAAACTTGCATATATAGTATTGCGAAACTAAGATTCATTAATTGAGCACTACACTATCATGGACAGGACTAATTCGCCAGTGAGTGTGATCATGCCCACGATCGAGTGGCAGTCCGCATGCACAGAAGTATTGGATCAGTTGAGCAAGATGGATGAATTGCTCATTGTTTGTGACACCACTGATGACCCGATCGCGAATCGGGAGATACCTTCTTCGGCCGACCTCATCGTAGCTGGTGCGCCAGTTGGGTGCTCTGGCAAAGCGAACGCTATTGCAGCGGGAATGGAAGCGGCTTCCAACGACCGAATTGTCTGGACGGACGACGATTTCGTTCATCCACCGAGATGGTTAGATGAGCTACATGCGGATTACAACACTCATGGACCTGTTTCGGAGGTAGCTTTCTTCGTTGGCCAAGATGCTCTTTCGATTCTCCTCGAACCAGTTTATGCAGCGGGCGGTTCTCTTATTCCACTTTTAGAAGGGCAATCGTGGGCAGGTGCACTGATGTTTAATCGCTCAGATGTCGATATAGAACACTTCATCGAAGAATTACGGCAGACTGTCAGTGACGATGGACTGCTTTCGGAACACCTTGACTTTACTGTGGTTCGAAGAGTACGGCAGGTAGAGATCGGAGGAACGATCCGAGCGTCGCTTGAGCGTCACACGAGATTTACACAATTAGTCTGGCACCACGACCGACGAAATATGCTCAGTCTTCTCGTCGTCTCAACACTGGTGGCGGTTTTCTGCGTAGCAAGTCCACTATTGGCTGCGGTTTGCTTGACGGGGATTTATGCGGGCATCTATGCCTATCTCGGTGTAAGGCGGTGGACGTTCTTACTTGCGTATCCTGCAGCTCTCCTCCAAGTTCCGCTGTTCGCGTATGGCCTCTGGAGGGATACATTTGTTTGGGGAGGCCGACGGTACCGTTGGCGAGGCAAATTCAAGGTTGAGGTAGAAGATTAAGACTTGATCCAACCTGCCCGAGCAAGGGCTATCCACGGGTCACAAAAATACGGGGTTGCGCGAACCGAGAACGCCGATCCTCATTTGTACACAGAATTGACGAAACCGTGTGCAAGATTTCGCGTCCAATGCCAACTCGTTCACACTGAGCTGAGCCACGACCGTGCGTCTCCTGGGTTCTCTATATGCTGATCTGATGTGAGTCACCCACTCAGACACGCTTTTTGACCCCCGTGTGCGATGAGATATCGGATTCGCACCGACGGCGAGTACGACTGATACACCGCTCTAAACAACGAGACTACCAAACGCTTCGGTGTCGGCACCAAGAGCGGCGGTATCGACGCTGCCTGTGAATTTTCCACTCAGATGCTGCAAAACCTTGAGCGCGCTGCTGACCATCCCGACATGACCGAAGATCTCGCCGAGCTTCTCTCGGCCTCGAACGTCACGACCCAGTATCAGACAATAACTGGTGTCGATATAGAATAAGACCAGTATGCTACTCTTTCAGAGTTTCACGCCGACGGTCACGCCACTCAGCCGCATGCTCTGGAGAATTTGTCTGAAGAAGTTGGTCCACCTTATGCTCAAACTGCTCGTCGGTGAGTTCGCCGGTCGCGTAGCGTTCTCGAAGAGTGTCAAGGCTATCTGGATCAGGGTCGTCGTCTCTTCCCGTGTCAACCATAGTGATTTCGAGTTGATCGTCACTTACTGGCCCGCCATTATCATTAGATTTGCCAGAATCAATGAGTGAGTGCCAAACGTCGTCCTCGTCGGCGTCAGTGACACGGAGATAAGCGTAAACCGCCAGAGCAGGAGAAATAATGAAGACACTGAAAAATAGGATAGAGAAAGCTACTCCAGAAGCAGCTAATTCATTTAAAAGAAAAAAGCCGAAAAAGAAAAAGGCGAAAGAGACTGCCCATACTCCTGCTGAGAGTTCTTTCGCTTTTTCTTTCGATACAGTCATAGATGGGAGTTATTTGCCATCTGTAATCAAATTGACGGTCAGAAACACAATCACGCACTGAATCTACAGATGGTCCCTCACGACCCTCGGTAGAGGCCTTGGGGGCTGGCAGATATACACAAGTGAGAAGACCCAAGCGAAGCGCCTCCTCCAGCGCGGTCAGGACTACTATGCCGCCGATCGGAAGCTCCATCTCGGCAAGAACGAGTGGCATGAGACCACGTTCGTCTAGAAGCGCAATCCGAATTCAGACCGGACCGACTACGGACAGTACGCAGTGTTCCTGACGAACGCCCCAGCCAGAGCAGTTCGTGAGTACAGTTACCGCTGGGAAATCGAGAGCGGCTACAAGAGCATCAAACGGTTCATGGCTGCGACTACCTCGAAGGATTTCGTACTACGGTTCTTCTATTTCGCGTTCGCGTGCCTGTTGTACTCGATTTGGCGGGCGGTTGATCTCCTCGTACAGGTCGCTCTGACCGACGAGTACGAGAACTCACCAATAGTGACGGCCCAGAACACACTCACGCTGTTGCAGAATCGGACAGGCGTTGGGTAGTCACCCAATAATCGGGTCGAAAGCCGCAGCCCTGAGCGATAGCTCTATTCAGCACGTCTCTCAGCCGTTTCTCTCTTCATATTATCATCACGAACCCGATCTCAGACCTTGATTTGATGGCAATTTCAGTCCACTATTCCTCTGATATCGTGCATCACAGCCGGTCTATACCCACTGTAGTCTCAACATCCAGAACTTCGGAGGATGACTGATTCTACAAGCGAAACCGACGAACAGTGACCGTTCTCGGGGACGATAGAAGTGGCTCCGTCGATTGTATCTCGCCGACCGGCAAAAACCTACCACTAAGCCGAAATGGATTGACGAAATCAGAACCTAAGAGCGCGTCCCGCAGCTATCGAGGATACGATAAGCGCGAGAACGGCTGTGTCCTCATCAGTCACCCGGCACGATGCAGAACGCGAGGATCTCAATGAACTCACCAGCCGGAATCGGTGATCGCTCCCCAAGATGCACGTCTACAGCTTCACGAAATAGGAGATTCGTCAACCGCCACACGTTGTACATCACAACGCCAATCACGAAGTACAGAAACCGTATTCGGTAATCCATCGACCCAACTGTTGGGAGGAAATGCTTCTTGATCGTCTTGTATTCGTTTTCGATCTCCCACCGCATCGCGTACTGGGTGACGAATCCCTGAACTTGTTCTACTGGAACATCGCGGTTGGTCGTGAACACCGCGTAGGAACCCTCTTCTTTCGTCGATGGCACGTACATGATGCTCCCCGTGTGAACTCGACCCTCGTACCTATACGGTACGTTGCGCACGACGCCTGCACCGGTTACAGTCTCTCGTTCCAACTCCTCGACGTCCTCAATTTCGGCCGCGTACTTGCGTTTCGGGATGAGGTAGGTCGTGTTGTGGCGGTCAATTGCGTCTCGGACACCGTTCGCATCGAATCCGCGGTCGCAGAACACCTTGTGGATATCGACGTGCTGCTCGGCCTGTTTCAGTAATCGCTTGACGATACGTGCCTGTGACGTATCGCCTGTATCTCCCGTCTCCCAATCAGATCTTCGACGTACCGGCTCAACGCCAAGGACGATCGGTGTATCCTCCTCGATGATGGTGATTGTCGCCATCTCGTACCCGTGCTCATGGCGCTCTTTCAGCCCGTGTACCATCTCCGGGTACTCCTCTCGCGGGTATCGTTCCTCGCCGTTCACAACCACTGATTCGTCGCCCTGTGCCACGTCTTCGGCGTCCTTGTAGGGTGAGGAGAAAACCGGCCATGGTGTGATATCGATGGCAGCGATGACCGGCTCGCGGATGCCACCGTTCACCCTGACCTCTTCGAGGATCGTCTCGATTCCCCGATGAAAGGAGGTAAGCACCTCGTCACGGATTCGTTCCCAGTCTGTCGGCCGCAGACCGTCATCGTAGTCGTCGAGCGTGGTCTGTTCGGGTGGAGCGGCAGTCTTCTTCATCGTACGGAGGTGAGTGTCGCCGTGAGGTGTCTCCTCCCGGTCGCTAATGCGCCCGAACCGTTTGCTTGTCCCCCTTGATCGGGTTGTCGTGCCCCGGTTGGCTATGTTCAGATACCCCTGCCGCTCGAAAAACACTAAGTCATCGAACGTGGCGTTGCTCGCCCGCTCACTGTCGAATTCGTCGAGTCCACGGTCGCGTGCTGCTTCGACCGCACTCATGATGTGATCGTCAGCAATCTTGGCGGCGTCGATATCGCTGGGATCGAGGAGTGGTTCATCATCGGAGACAATATCGTGGCTGATGGCGATTTCTCGTACCGCCCGTGCGGTAGCCTTGATCGTACGGCGATCGGCAAGCGAGAATCGGTTACGCCAGATGTAGCTAATGGCCTGCTGTGTGGGTGGTCGAGGCAGGTCGAAACGGATGTAGACGTACGCAGTACCTGCCAACCGACGATGCAGTTCACTCTGGTCGAATCCACGAGCGTGCTGGTATAGGTACATCAGGATGGCTGACTCGAAAGTGAAATCGGACTTATTTGGACGAGAGTATCCATCCGAGAGCATCTCTTGTGAAACGTCGAGATCGGCAATCACCTGCGTAATATGGTTATGAACCTGGCAGAGATCCTCTGTCTGGTGAGAGAGGGCATCGATTATCGTCGAACTGGACTGTGAGGTAGCCACGATACGATCAAGCCCAAGAACGAATTCGATTCAATACTATACATACTATCATTGAATTCACTTTAGACTAAAGCAACAAAGATATCAAAAAGATTCCGATATATTAACAAACAAGCTCTACCATATTTACCGAAAATACTTCTGTCGCCCCTACTAACAGATATTTATGCTATGGTAAAGAGTAAATTTATTAAACGTACTGGGGCACCGGAGGTGTTGGTCGAAGTAGCAGCAGGTGAAAAGCGGTTTACGGATATCAACTCGAAGACGGAGATCAGCTCGGCCACGTTGTCGAATCGACTAAAAGAGGGTAAAGTCGAGGGATTGTGGGAGGAGCAACTCGATGAAGATCCCGATGGATCTGCTCGACGGGTGTATGTTATTCTCCCAAAAGGGCGTGAGTTGGCTGAAACAATACAGCAACTAGATATCCCAGAACTCATCGAAAAACAACAAGAGTTACGGACAGAATACGATCAGCGAATCGATGAAGCACTATCTACAGAGCCGTCAACGGTCTAATTATCGGACCGAGCTAGGTCTGCTTGGCTCTGTTAAATCGCTGTAAGGCGGTAGATTTTACTGTGTGACGGAGCGTTTGATGTTGTAGACAGTACACATCAGAGCGATCTCTCGGAACTCGCCACCAGTCACACGCTCGCACGACGTAGCCGAGCGAGCGTTTCATGGCCGAGTTTACGGTTTCGGTCATCGACCGCTGTGCGTAGATATCTTCGTCGATTCGGGCGTTGTGAGCGTGGTCGTACGGTGCGCACACGCAGTGTTTGATGAGTGGACGAGTCTCAAGCTCACGTAGCCGCTTTCGGGCATTCTTGTGAAAGCGGTGTATTACACAAGGCCACCGAGAACGAGCGCCCACCCAATGGTCGATGCCAAACTTGGACAGCTAATCACCCCTGTCGACAATCAAGTGACGATTTACAGGACCAATTTGCCCACGACGGCTAAGCCGAAGCGACTCCGAGTACGACTAGTCCCACTACTGTCGCATTATAGAATCCATGAGCAAGCATAGCAGGGACGATACTTTGAGTTCGAATGTAGATACCTCCGTAGATGATCCCAGCAGCCCAATTGCTGAGGAGTGGACTAATCATTGCAGTAGCATTTGGGTCGTAGACATTGGGTGCGTGACTGAGTGCGAATAGCGCCCCTGCAAGAAACAGCGCCACTGATGTAGAGAAATCCTCAGAAAGGCGTTTCTGGATGACATTTCGGTAAAGCAGTTCTTCGGCTGGACCGACCAATAGCACTACCAATACGACGAACACTATTGCTGTCGCCGTTCCGCCCGCAAGAACGCGACTGACCGTACTGTTGCCTCCAGCAGGAAGACCGAAGATTGAGACAATGAGAGAGACTCCGAGTGACGCTACAAGGTTCAGCAGTACCCCTCCAACAATGTAACCACATCCCCGTAGTGTCGGGGTGTTGGCATCAAGATAGCCAAGACCGCGTTCAGAAATAGAGAGGAACACGACTGCAACGAGCACTGTCAGGCCAGAACCAACAAGCAGGGAAANGTTGGCATCAAGATAGCCAAGACCGCGTTCAGAAATAGAGAGGAACACGACTGCAACGAGCACTGTCAGGCCAGAACCAACAAGCAGGGAAACTGTGAGCGAGCCGGGAGAGAACGATGAAGGAGCTACGGGTACTGATAACGACTGGAGAATCGGAGGCAGCACGAATTCGTTGAGGGCAGTACTGACACCGACGAGCGCTCCACCGACAAGGAGCGCACGTAGGCAGAGGCTAAAACGAGAACCAGCAGCTTGCTGCTCACTTGCGCCCATACCATTAGAGGATGTAGAATTGGTTTAGTAATCACGATACGGAATGCAGTCGGGCGCGATAGTGCGACTATTCCAGTGTTCGTCCCTGCATTGCGGGAAGGTCCTCATGTCTTCGGGGGCCGGGCTGGCTGGATAGGAATGAGAGCGCTGACGCAATCACAGACATCGGGGTTCTCGCGTAACTGCCTACTATAGATTTCAATAGCGACGATTACTGCTGCCGTCCTTATTCATCGCGGTGCGACCTACGTGCTGCCGACGATGGTCGGGGGTGGAGTCGGTTGCCAGATTTGACGGACCACTCGAATCGTTTGCCGTCGAGGTCGAACCCTTCGACGAATCCGAGAGGGACGGTCGTCTTGTAGTGGCGGTCGCCAGCTTTGTTGATGGCTGTTGTCGGCATCGATGGTTCGTACTATAGTTAGTATGGTACTTAGTACTAATGAGGGTGTATCAGAAAGGTGGGCTTCTGAGACGCCAGTACCACTCTCCACCGGGAAATCAGAGTAATGCTTATACAGTAATGGCTATTGAGTAATACTACAGACCATGCCGTCCGTCACGAGCAAGGGCCAAGTAACGATCCCGAAGGCCGTCCGTGAGGCGATGGGGATCAAACCCGGCGACGAAGTGATCTTCGAAGAAACAGTCGACGGCTACGTTATCCAGAAAGACGCTCCAACGACCGACAAGGGAACGGATCCGTTTGAGAAGTACCGAGGGATTGCCGACAGCGAGGCAACCATGCCCGAGCGCATGCGCCGACTGCGTGGAGAATACCCCAGAGATGTCGATGATGCGCCATCTTCAGATACCGACGAAACAGCCGGTGAGCGATGACGATTGCCGTCGATACGAATGCGCTTCTCGCGCTCATCCATGACGATCATCACGCTGACGCGGCTGAAAAAGCACTCCGCACCGCCTACACAGAAGGTCCGCTCGTTATCACTCCAGTCGTGTATGCCGAAACTGCTGCCGATGGACAGTTCTCAACTACCACGGAATTGAGCACTTTCCTCGACGATTTGAGTATCGATGTCGCACATCCATCGCCCGAGGCGTTATTTCGGAGTGGCGAGGCATTTAGCAGGTATAGTGACCGTCGCCCGGATGGTCTCCAGTGTCCTGAGTGTGGCACCAAACAGGTAGTGAACTGCTCCGAGTGTGAGCATACGCTTGCACCGCGACAGCACATCGCGGCGGATTTCTTGATCGGTGGTCATGCTGTCATGGATGCAGAGGCGCTGGTAACGTTCGATGCGGGCTTCTACGGGTCGTACTTTCCCAATCTTGCTGTACGGCCGGCAAAATAACCCTTCCCAGCTGCCTCAAGTTCATGAGGCTCCTATGTAATCCATCTGAATAGCAATAGCGTTTGATCACTCACGTTCGAAGTTTTAGCTCTCCAGACTTGTTAGCAAACGAGTGATTTGTAGAAATCCATCCTCCGAATCTCTGATCTTCCACCCCATAGCAGGAGTTGAGACTAGCGCTCTCAATGCATGGCGGAGACGATATCTCGTTCAGTACACTCAAACCCTGACCTCTCCTGTACGACCCATTAATAGATGATGGTGGCTCTTTGCCTATCGAGGGTGCCACTGTTTCTATTACGATGTTGACCAAATCTTTTTGATAGTTCGTGTCCTTAGGGAAAACATGGACATTCGACTTGCAACTCCGAGCATCCCGGAGCGCAATTCCTTGCCTAATGAGGTAGCAGATGAACTCCAGCGTGGAAACCTTTGGAGAGCCTGCTGTCTTTTCTGTATGAAGTCGTATGACTGGCAGACGAAATTGCCCGAATTTTAGCTCCCTACGGAGACCGATAACCGGCTATTTCCTTGCCTGCTTTCAGTCAATACGAGTTTTTGTAGATAGATAAGACCCCGTGTCCGACTAAACTCACTCCAATAACAATAAGGAGCATTGTAACAACAATACCATTAGTGGTGAATGCCGGGATAAGACAGCAGAGGCCGACTACTGCCTCCGTGAGACCCCAGCCAGACGCATTGCTTTGGAAAAAGCTCCTGTTCTCACTGGACATGATTAGCGGTCAATTGGGGGATAAGTTAATCTTGTCCTTATCCAAGTATACTCTTGAGTGAATACGCACCCAGTCAAGAGTTAGACGTACTGAAAGAATACGAGTGCGTTGTAGGCCCCATGGACCACTATCGGAATGAGAATGTTGTTGGTGTATTCGTAAAGACCACCTAGGATAAGACCGAGAACAAACGCCGAAACGACATATCCCCAGATTCCACTCGAACTGCTTGAGGCGACGACAGCCGTTGCATGAGCGAGACCAAATAGGGCACTTGAGCTGATGATTGCTGGTATCGGTCGGAAAACGCGCCGAAAAATGCCTTGGGCACCACCACGAAACAGCAATTCTTCACTTGGACCAACTACAAGAATGGATAGTAGAACCATCGCGAGTGCCAGAGTCGGAGATTGCTCAACAGCACGGATGATTTGGTTGGTACCGACGGAGAACCCAAACTGCTGGAGAATTAGATTGGATAGTCTCGAAAATATGAGAAGACCAGCAAACCCGAACACCACCCAACAGATATCTCGGAGCGTCCGCTGCAGATTCGACATCGAAGGCCATCGAGTCACAAGAAGATTCGGATGATCCGCGTAGCGACTGTAGCTGACGACAACAACAACGAATGCAACTCCCTGTACGAGTGTCACGCCAACGCTGCCAACACCGCTTTCAACAGGGATGTCGAGTAATGAAAGCGTCGCTATGAGTGGATATTGAAAAAGCGAGGAGAGCAAGAATCCCAGTAGAACAAGGCCAAGTGCGGCCAGCAATGCAGAGAGATACTCTTGGGTGGTGGATTTCACAGTATCGAACGGGGTGGAAACCATGTGTTTTCAAAAATGTCCTATCTCGCGAACAATATTTCTCTCGATTGTCATCGCTTTCTCCTCTCTTAGCCACCCATATCAGTAGCCACATAGTTGCTAATAGACTGTCAGTGACCCTCTCAGTTCATTCGTAGGCGGAGATGTCAGTAATAGGTCAAGATAGGGTTGCTGAACAGATACGTCCCCACTGGAAGTCGATTCACTGAGTGCGCGGTTTTAGAAGTCCATCATGAGTTGCTAATGACCCCATGAACGAGCGCCGCCTCTGCTTTGCGAAGGTGTTCGGCCGCTGTCCCGGGAGCACAGTCAAGATGGGCAGCGACCTCAGCGACTCCGGCTTCACGAGGTGTTTCGTAGTACCCGATTTCGAGTGCAACCGTCACCGCTTCGGATTGGCGTTCGCTGAGAGCGTTTGCGGCGTTCATTCGGCTGGCATCATACTGACCGACACGCTGGACGTCAACGTCAACGCTGGCGGGAGCCTCGTCGAGTGCCTGCTGAAGGGAGCCAGCCGTTCCAACCACCGTGAGTCCTATCCTGCGGTCACTACGAAATTCGATCGGCGGCATCACAACGAGGCTCCCATGCGTGAATGCGTCGGTCAGACGTTGTGCTCCCGCGTCGAGGCGTTCGCGCACGTAGAGATAGAAAGCATTCTCCTCAGCCGGCACTATCTCGTGGTCTAAAATCGTGCTCACGTCTTCGAGAGCGGACTCATACGGACCGGATGGTCCCTCGGCGTAGAATATCATCGTGTTCGTCTCACCGACAGCGGGATTCCATTGAAGGAGGCGATAGGAGCCGTATTCGTCGTGTTCGGCAACGAATTCGTGCATTGGATGAATGATCTCCTCGCTCTGGCCGAGCAGTAACTGGAGATACTTCATATCAAGGCATCGGTCTCCTCGTTTAAACAACCCTCACCAGAGAGGCAGAACGCGCTCGACAGTAGCCTTCCAACGCCCAGCTATCGTTCGGCTATCAGAACCAACGATTCCACAATGAGTTCACAAGCATCCAGTGAAACCCAGAACGGAGCTGTCGAGGCGTCGCTCGCGGACCTCCTCTCATCCTATACGATCGCCCGCGATGACCATCGCAATGCGCCGGGATTCGTCGTCCGCCCTGATGAAATCAAGGACGCGCTGCGCGTCTTGCGGGATGAAGCGGGCTTCGACCACTGCTCAAACGTCACTGCACAGGAATACGAGGACCGCTTCGAAAGCATCTATCACCTGAAGAAATACGACGATCCAACCGAGGAAGTGAGTATTATCGTTCCGACCCCACGGAGCGATCCGGTGAGTCAGAGTGCGGCATCGGTCTATCGGACGGCTGACTGGCACGAACGCGAAGCCTACGACCTGGTGGGAATCCAGTACGAGAACCATCCCGACCTACGTCGTATCCTCCTTCCCGAGACGTGGCAAGGCCATCCAATGGGTCTCGATTACGACCAAGACGAGCCACAGGTGGTCACGCTCGAATCACACGCTAACCCACTAGAGGACGACCATCGCGAGGACGGCGCGGATACGATGTATCTGAACATCGGGCCGCATCATCCTGCAACCCACGGTGTGCTCCATATCGAGACTATTCTGAGCGGCGAGCAGGTAGTCGGTCTGGACCCCGACCCGGGCTATCTTCACCGCTGTGAGGAGCAGATGTGTCAGAACAGCACATATCGCCACCAGATCATGCCCTATCCCGACCGCTGGGACTACCTTGGTGGGCAAATACTCAACGAGTGGGCGTATGCTCGCACTGCCGAGGACCTCGCCGGTCTCGAGGTCCCTGATTACGCACAGCTCATTCGGACGATGAGTGGCGAACTCTCGCGGATTCTCTCCCATCTGCTCGCGATCGGCACCTTCGCGCTCGATGTTTACGGCGAGTTCACTGCCACGTTCATGTACGCCCTGCGAGATAGGGAGGTCGTCCAGAGTATCTTCGAGGACTTGACGGGGCAACGCCTGATGTTCAACTATCTCCGGTTGGGTGGGGTTGCATGGGACCTCCCTGAACCGCGCACAGAGTTCTTCGAAGAGGTTCGAGAGTTTCTCGACGACCTGCCGCACAAACTCGATGAGTATCACGACCTGCTCACCACGAACGAACTGTTTCAGCTCCGGTGCGTCGATACGGGTGTTTTGAGCGCTGACATGGCAAAGCAGTATGGCTGTACTGGCCCGGTAGCGCGTGCTTCGGGCGTGGATTACGACCTCCGTCGAGACGATCCATACGGATACTACTCCGAACTTGACTGGGAGGTGGTGACTGCCGAAGAGGGTGATAACTACGCCCGCGTACTCTGTCGATTACAGGAGATCGAGCAATCGGCGCGTATCATCGACCACTGTGTCGACCTACTCGAAGACTGGCCCGAGAACAACCGCGAAATCCAATCAAGCGTCCCACGAACGCTACGACCGGATGAGGATGCCGAGATTTATCGTGCAGTGGAGGCCGCGAAAGGCGAACTCGGGATCTACATTCGGAGTGATGGAACCGACAAGCCAGCCCGATTTCATATTCGGAGTCCGTGCTTTTCGAATCTCCATGCACTAGAGGAGATGGCTATAGGCGGGTATGTTCCGGACCTAATCGCGTCGTTGGCGAGCCTTGATATCGTTCTTGGTGAAGTTGACCGATAGAAGAATGGAATAAGAGAGGACTATGCATCAATCACTTTCAGGATCAAAGATATTCTCGATAGTACAGTCGAAGTATGAAGTAAGTCCGAACGCAAGCTCCAACGATGGATTGTATCACCCTCGTTCAATTGCGTTGATGGTCTGCTGACCCACTCCGATAGGTCGTCTTGACTTAGATTCGTTGCGTTAGCCGCTGCGGGAGATCATTCTGCATCGCTTAGTTGCGACGAGTTGAGACTGGCGCTCTCAATACATAGAACGGCCTGTGAGTTTCTCCAAACACTGGTTCTGTAGATTCTCAAATACTTTGACTCTTGTAGACAGACACTGGGCTACCGACAGAGTGCTCGCAAATAGACAAATGTCAGGAGATTTTTGGCGATTAGAATAGACCACCAGAACATGGCGAATGTCCTTTCTAGCTCACGTCTCCGCGCTGTCTCCATTGCTGTGGTTCTTGTTGCCATTTCGGGCGCTATCAGCGCTACTCAACCAGTGGTGCTTCGTTCTGTGTTTGGTCTATTGATTAACGAATCCAGCCTCTCCCCTCTCTCACTCGCAGAGAATATTCTGTATAACTACGGACTATGGCTTATTGTCGGGATTCTGTTCCTGTATATCTCCGGTAAAGAAATGGCGTATTTCGACGTAAAGCCACTGACGAGACTAGGTATTGGTTACGCCGTTGCAGGTGTTCTGATACGTCTTGTTGCAGAAATCGGAATTGGGGTCGCGAACTCCCTGTTTGGTTTCACAGCATCAGAGAGTGATAGCCTTAGCCTCATTCCATCTGGGGGGTACTGCAACCATAGTAGTGGGATTCCTACTGATCGTCTTCGTTGCTGTGCCCGCTGAAGAGTTGTTCTACCGAAATATCATCCAAAAATGGCTCGGAGAACACTTTCCAAGTGTGGTAGCGGTTGTCGCTGCGGCGGTATTATTCGCGCTTTCACATATCCCAACGTACTACAATTCGAATCTGATACTGATGATTAGTCCGTTTGCAAGCAACCTAATCGGCGGTCTTGTGTATGGGTCAATCTATGCCCGAACAAGGAGTGTCGTCCCTCCGATACTTGCTCACGCTCTCTACAATGCAATCGGCATTGGCCTAGCGGTAATCTAAATCTACTACAAACGGAGGCATTCCCCTTTCCGCACAAACACCGGCTGCATGCGGCGAGATGTCCTTGTACACGGTTTCGTCAATTCGATGTGCAAAATGAGGATCGGCGTTCTGGATTCGTGCGACCGTGTGGAGTTGCGTGAGAACGGTCCTCAACCGGCTTCCCGCTAATACTTATCCTGCCCCCGCCAGTCGTCTGCGAAGTAGCAGATGTAGTTTCCGGCTGTGGTGAGGCTGTGGCCCGCGAGGTCTGCAACGATTCTCAGAGCGATCTTTGCTAGCCCTGAAGGTTTATATTACAGACAAGCGAAGATGGAAATAAGACCATAATGATGGGACAGAGTTATATTACGGTACTGTTGCTACTGGTAGTAGCTGTTGCTATACTGGGCGCATTTTCTCAGCCTATCGCAAGCAGCGGATTTCTGTTCTTTGTAGGTGCTGCAGTTCTTGCAACTATTTTGCTAGTGATGCCAATGCTAACAGATCATGACTTGTGAATGGTAAAACAATAAAATCTCAATATCTTAGATATAAAGTTTATCACTGGTCTCTCTATCTTCCTGGCTTCGTGCATTGTTGATTCTATACCTGTTGTAGTCTCATCTTCCCGACGCCACCAAAAGTTGAGACTACCGCGCTCAATGCATAGCGAAGAGAGAAGCTGGTCCAATGGAACGCTGGTCGCTCTTCAGTCTGGTCTGCTACCAAAGGAAGGTTCCTCGCAGCTAGTGACTAAGTGGCTCAATTTCCGGTCGACGCTCCTTCACTGTCGATTTCTCGGCTGAGAAAATATCCCGCGATTGCCGCTGTTGGGATCGTCAGCCATCCGATGCCAATCGTCCCAAGAATCCCAAAGAGAACGAACCCCATCCCAAATTCGGCGAGCGCCACGGGTGATGCAACTGATGCGACGAATCCGGATACGCTGGAATATTGGTCAACCGTGACTAGTGCCATTGCTATTGGAGGTATCGAAATCCAACCCGTTAACCCCCCAGCGAGTGCGCCACGGAGGGGCAGCGTCCATCGATCAGTGGACTCAACGATGAGTCGCCACATCGCTCGTCCGACAAGGGCGCTAACGATACCGGCAGTACCAACGACAGCGACCAAATCAGTCACCGACCCGAGGGCGGCAGCTATGTCGGCTCCGCTGAAGCCATTGTAGAGTGTCTCGGTGTTGCTCGTATATCCTCCAATAATCTGAACCAGAGCCATCTCGACGGCTGCTAAGAGTCCAAACGTCTCTGTCGCACCATATTCTTTATTCATACACTCTATATTTTCTCCTCGTAGTGCTACCATGATAAGAGCTAGTGAGAACGATACCATCTTAGTAAAGGCATGACCGGTTACCAGCAGAGTGATGCTGTAGGTTCAAACTAATCACTGGAGAGTAGTCTCATCTTCCCGACCATAGCTGAAGTTGAGACTATCGCTCTCAATGCATGGCGGGGAGGAAACTGATTCAGTAGGATCAAACTCTAATCGCTCCACATACAGCNCATAGCTGAAGTTGAGACTATCGCTCTCAATGCATGGCGGGGAGGAAACTGATTCAGTAGGATCAAACTCTAATCGCTCCACATACAGCTTGCTATTAGGTGCAGTCCCAGGACTACTACTCCGTAATATCAACTATCTTGGAGCTTTCACGCCACAACCGATCACGCGCCTCATGGCTACGAGCAAGTTCAGAAGGATCAGGATACGTGATGTCGCTCCTGACCAGCGACGCATAGATGCTTCCGGACGGTGGGGTAGCCCTACCTAACGTCAATTGAGCCAGAGCCTCTCCCGCGCGTTCTGGTGTTTCCGGGTATAAATCGGGATTGAACCTACTGGCAAAGCGAAACACCAGACGCCCAGGACTAGATGTCATCAGTCGTGANCGTTCTGGTGTTTCCGGGTATAAATCGGGATTGAACCTACTGGCAAAGCGAAACACCAGACGCCCAGGACTAGATGTCATCAGTCGTGAGAGCGTCCCGCTAAAACCGGACGCATTGCGGAATAGCGAGGTATCGGTTGTGAAACCCGGGTTGTAGGCGACAACCTGGATATTGCTTGCTTTCACTTCATCAAGTTCGGCGAAAGTTCGTGCGGTCAGGAGATTGCAGAGTTTCGATGCCGCGTAAGCGCGTACGCCAGCGTCAAAGCCTCCTTTGGGGGGATACGCTAGCGCCTGCGTGTTGAGCTCTTTCGGTGCAAAGGGATAGTGTCCCGGATCGTGTGTATCGCTCGTAGTGATCACCAACCGTCCACCTTCTGCCAAGCATGGAAGCAGTTCACGAGCTAACAGGTAGTGGCTGAGATGGTTGACTGCGAACGTCTTCTCGAAACCGTCGTCACTACGCTGATCTACGTTCGGATATTGTACACCAGCATTGAGCACGAGCATATCGATCCGGTCGTCGGCCAGCCGGTGCTTCACTGCGTCCGCAAAGGTACGAACACTTTCGAGCGAAGCGAGATCAAGGTGTACCACCGTNCCGTACTGCCTTCTGGCACGACTCGCCCGCTGCCACGAGCTCCGATTATGACTTGTGTGTCGGGCTGAGATGCGATTCGGTGTACGGCGTGCTCACCGATCCCGGAGGTGGCCCCCGTCATCACAACAATTTGTTTGGATTTGGATTCGTTACTCATGTGCAGTCATAGCCACCAGCCGATATCAATCAACCGGTTTACTAAACTTCCCATTAATCAGACTAATCATACCAAGAGGATTATTAGAGGTTCTCACAGATATCGACAAGCATTCGACGGAAAAGCGATCTTTCTGCAGGAGAAAACCCCTCCAACATTTGGGATTCAGCCCGCTCCAAAATCTCTTCAACGGGTTCTTGGTGTGCTTGACCATCATCAGTGAGATATACTCGAGAAATTCGTGAGTCGTTGGGGTCCGACCGACGTTCAACTACTCCTTCAGATACCATTCGATCGAGCATTTTACTGATTGCTTGTGGTTTCACTTCCAACCGTGCGGCTAGCTCTTTTTGCGAGAGCCCATCTTCTTTCCACAACAAATAGAGAAGAACCTCCTGGCCGGCGTATAACCCAATGTCGGAGAGGTCTTCCCGGATTTGATTTCGATACGCCTTCCCNGTGATAGGGTCCGATCGATTTTGTGTCATAACTCTGGTCGTAGATCGCTAATACGGATTCGCGCTGACCCTTATTAGACATAGTGGTACCCGAGCGAATTCTCGCTCTCTCATGGGCCACCTATTCAATCAACTGGTTGTCTATATTAAGAAGACCATGCTGAATTACAACGCTATTTGAGAAGAGCTCGTTCGCTGAGACAACGGAGTACGGATTTGATCCAGTACGTGCTCGGCATGAGTTCGGAAGTTTCTAGCGCGAGGACAAATCCCTCAGGCGGATCTGGGGAAATCCGATCCAAGCTAAAGAAAAACCGTCGATAAAGGGGCAACTTTCGTCAAGAGACTGTAAAGAGGGAATGCCATCAACTCAAGTATCTCAACACGAGGTCTTCCAAGAAATCGCGTCGAGATCGTACTGCGAGTGGCCGGCCTACGATTCGACACCGCTGTACGATCGGAGTTCGCTTGATGAACTCGAAAAAGATGTCCGAACCATTGCGAGAGTCTGGTTCGAGCACGATACTCACGAGTCGGTCGAGGGTTTCGTGTGCTGTCTCCCACTGGCATACGTTGAGTTCGAGGCTCACGACCGCTACGCGGGAACGGCCCGTTACGGAATGGAGCAGTTAGTTCGCGCATTCTTGTTGAAAGAACTCCATGGCTGGGAGCACGCAAGCGCGCTTGTCGACTATCTCCATTAGCACTCGTCGATTCGAAAGTGCCTCGGCTTCGAGAGCGTTCCTGACCAGTCGACACTCTGGCGAACGTGGCACCGTCGTTTCGAACCAGAGCTCAGAGAGACGATCAAAACGGCGGCAAGGTCGATTCTCATTCAGGCGGACAGAGCCGGTGTTTCTGTCCCTCGCCAGCCAGCCAAGCGGTCGTCTCGACGAGAGAGATCCAATGACGAAGCGCCCACTCAACAGGAAATACTCGCTCGGGCTGAGGAGATCACAAAGCAGGTGAGCGAGATTGTTCATCCAGCCTTTTCGTTGAATCGTAGCGAGGGCTGTGAGATACACCGAAATGCGTTCTGGGAGCTCCAGACCTACCTTGGGCTTCGTGAGAACCTCGCGGCTAATGAGGGCGCACGCAGCTTTCTCTACGAGTCTAATCGAGAACGGACACCCCTCGGGCACAATCATCGAGCACATCTCCGAGAGCTGTCTGTCAGTGAGATTCGTGAGATGTACCACAATGCGGTCGGATGGATTGTTGACCGACTCGGTGAGACAGATGCGTTCCATCGCGCCGGGTTGGTCGCTATCGATATCACCGAAGAAGACCCGTTCACTGGCGATCGAGAGGGGTACATAGACGAAATTATCGGCACAAAGGAGAAGAACACCGAGTACGCCTATCAGTGGGCGACCGTGCAGTTGGTCGGCAACGCGGTCCCCCTGGTATTGGACGCTCGGCCGGTCAAAAGGGTGAAAGTCGACGCGAAATCGTTGAGGACCTCCTGGATAGCGCTCAGAGCCTCGTTCACGTTGATGGAGTGCTCATGGATCGCGAGTTTGACAGCCAACACCTACTTGAATCGATTACTCAGCGAGGACTGACTTACGTGGTGCCAAAGCGGATGTACGCAAGCGAGAAAGCTCAAGCGAAGCGGTTACTCAATCGCGGTCAGGACTACTATACTGCTGACCGGAAGCTGCACCTCAGAAAGAACGAGTGGCACGAAACCACGTTCGTCTACAAGCGCAAAGAGAACTCTGAGCGGACTGACTACGGTCAGTACGCAGTGTTCCTAACGAACGCTCCGGCGGGGGCAGTCCGTGAATATTCGTATCGATGGGAAATCGAGAGCGGCTACAAATCGATCAAACGGTTCATGGCTGCGACTACCTCGAAAAACTTCGTGCTGCGGTTCTTCTATTTCGCGTTTGCTTGCCTACTGTACTCGATCTGGCGAGCGGTCGACCTCCTCGTATAGGTTGCTCTAATCAACGGATATAGGCGCTCTCCGATGGTAACGGCCCAGAACACGCTCACGCTGTTGCAGAAGCGAACCGGAGTCGGATAGCGCTCTGTAGTATGGTCGGAAGCCGTGGTTTGAACCACAGCTCTCGCCAGCGTGCCTCTCAGATGGGATTCTAACCAGATCAACAACACGAATTGAACGCTCAACTCTGATTTGCCGACTTCCTTAATCCGCTATACCCCAGATTTCGTGCATTGTAGACTCTTTATACCTGCTGTAGTCTCAACTTCAGATGCTATGAGGTGGGATGGCGGTCATTCGGTTCTCGATTCGATCCCCTGCACGTCGATGACGACGGTTTCCGGTGAAGCGAGTGAACCGTCATCGCCGCCGTCGCCGTGAACGCGAGCGCAGCGACGATCGTCATGAGGTCGATCGCTTCGGCGGTACTCTCGCCGAAGAACACACCGACGAGTCGCGCCACGAGAAGCCACGTTGCGAACAGTATTGCCCCGTAGAACCACGGACTCTCGATCTCGGTCCACTTCCTGAGCGAGCTCATTGTTTTCTCGACGGGAGATTTCTCACGTCTGTTAGGACCCCGCACGCTCCGTCCACGGCTAGTTCGTTCGCCACTGCTGAGTGAGCGAGAAGGTGATTCCGAGCCCGACCGTGATGGCTGCGGTGACGAGCCCGGCGAGCCCGAGGTTGGCTACGAAACCACTCGCTATCTCGAAGACCACTCCGTAGAGAATCGCGGCGAGCGCGCTCACACCCACTGCCCAGAACACGACCGCACCCGTCGATAGGTGGTGAATGTCCCACTCCCGAAAGAGCGTCGAGACGCCGATTCCCACCCCGAGTAGGGCCCCGACCGCAACAGTGCTGTTGCCGGTTCGCGACTGCATGACGTACGCCACGATCACCGCGGCGAGCGTCGATACCACCTGCACCGCCGAGGATGCCGAGAATAGCTCACTGCGGAGGCGAGCCGAGAGCGAGTCGGTCTGGCTCATGGTTTGGAGTTGCTTGAACTGGGATGTGTGCTTTCTGGTCCCTCCGGTTCGCTGAGGGGTTTGAGGGTGAGAGCCGATCGGATCGTCGTCTTCGATGGGGGCGTTCTTTCGTTCTTCTCGTCGTCGTCTTCCGTTGCTCCCGTTGGTGTTGCTTCTGGCGGGGGAATGCTATCGGTCGACGATACCGACCGCGCGGACTGGAGCACCATCGCCCCCAAGTGCCAGTGGATACGCACGTAACTCGAACCGGTCGGGGAGTTTTCCGAGGTTTCGGAGGTTCTCGATGATGAGGTTATCAGCACCGAGCAGGGTGTGATGAGCCTGCAATCCACTCGGATCGGTTTCCTCGGAGTTCTGAGTTGGTGTCGGGTCCGGACTCAGCGCATCGATGCCGACCGCGTAGCCTCGTTCGGCGCACACGGCGGCCGCATCGGGTGTCAGATAGGGGTGGTCGAGATACCGCTCCGTCCCCCAGAGAGTACTCCAGTCCGTCCAAAAGAGGGCGATATCGGCTTCATCATCAGGAACGTCTTCGACTGTGATAGGCTCGCGGTCGCTCGATCCAGTGCAGTCGATGCGGACAGCGTCGAACGTGAATCGCTCGAGCGAATAGGCATCCAACGTTCGTCCGTCTGCTAACACATGGGACGGTGCGTCGATATGGGTGCCAGTGTGACTTCCCAATTGCACGGCACTAACTCGATAGCTATCCTGGTCGTAGGCTGCATGTGGTTCGACGCAGACGGACGGATCGCCTGGATAGACGGTCATTCCGGTCTCGATTCGGTGGCTGAGGTCGACTTGCACGCTTCCAGCCTGTGGCCCAACGGATAAATAGTGACATGCGAGTCCCTGATTCGTTTTCGTTGGAGGATCGACATCGATGCTCTCCGCTGTGCTGGATAGCGGTTTCGAGAGGGTGACTCACGAATGAGTACCCTTTGGAGAGTGCGGTCGGTGGCTCCGTCACCTGAGACGGTCGGTCACTACCGGATCACGGAAACCGTCGGATAAACCGTCGAGTTCGCTACTGAGAGTTCGTCATTCCACCATCTATCACGAGCGATTCGGCATTGACGTAATCGCTGAGGTCCGAGGCGAGGAACAGCGCACCCTTTGCGACGTCCTCCGCCGTACCGCCGCGTCCACTCGGTATCTGCCCGACGAACCCCGCTTCTTCGTCAGTGCCGAAGATCGGTACGTCCTCGGTCGTCATCGACGTCTCGATCAGTCCCGGGTGTATCGCATTGACCCGAACGCCCTCGGGTCCAAGTAGCGAGGCGAGCGAGTACGTCATCAAGCGAACTGCACCTTTCGAGGCACAGTAGCTGATGAACTCCCCCGAACCTTCGAGGCCAGCAACGCTCGAGAGGTTTACGATGCTTCCGCCGCCGTCGTCGAGCATGGCATTGGCGGCCGCGCGTGACCCATAGTAGGTTCCACGGACGTTGATGTCCATGATCATATCGAAGACGTCGTCGCCCTCCTCGAGGAACTCTTCAGCGCGGAAAACGCCCGCGTTGTTCACCATCGTGTCGATGCCACCGAACTCGTCGGCGGCTGCGACGGCATCCTTCAGCGCTTCGTAATCGGTCACGTCACACTCGACGAACGTCGCGTTCGCGTCAGTATTCGCTTCGATCCGTTCGTGAGTGGGTTCGCCGCCCTCACGAGGCTCTTCTCGGATATCCGCGACGACGACATCCGCGCCCTCTTCCGCGAACAGCGACGAGATCGCGCGGCCGTTTCCACTTGCGCCACCCGTGACGACGGCAGTCTTGCCGCTCAACATCTCCTCCATGTGTCTAATCACCACCCCAACTCATATATTTCTTAGGACTATATAAGGGTAGGAGTGGACATCTGCTTTCGGCTTTGAAGACGGTGGAGGCAGCCTGCGGAGCCTCTCGGAAGTGCTGGTACGGTCTTTGGCTACCTCGAGTAGTAAATACAGTGTGGGACGGAGAGGGTGCAAAGTGGCGAAGCCGAATCGAAGAGACAGAAACAGCTGAGAGGAGTTCCTTTTGGACGTTGCTCGAATGCCGGACCGACGACGTGGCTCCCGAAACGTATGCTATTGGGATGGTATAGGGACCCTCGGTGGATGTACTGTTTATCGCAGCCGATATCTTCCTGTAGAACGCTATAAGTAAATTTAACATAGAGGTCGTACGTTCATGCTAAAATGGAGAGAGAAAATCAACGTTCGCGTTCGCGGTCTACGGTCGGCCGGCGGACGTACCTGAAAAGCGGTGCGGTAGCGCTCGGAACATTGGCCAGTCCCGTCATCGTCTCGGAAGCCAGCGCCCAAGAGCGGGAGCTACCGAACTCGATTTCGGTCGTGAGCGACACCGACGAGCGTGCGTTCTATCGATTCACCGTGAGTGAGCGCATCGAAGCGCGCTGGGAGGCCGACCTCACGGAGGCCGACTACCCCGACGGGGTCGACGGGCGTACTGCCTCCGGGGCGGTCGCGGAGCGCGGCGCGGACAACTTCCACTTCGCCGGCGACGTGGTCACGTTCGCGCTCGACGGTCCGGCGACGGTGTACATGAACGGTGACGAGATCGACACCGAGGAGCGATGGAATTCCGAGTTGCCGAACACGCTGTTACTCGAAAGCGAGGACACCGAGCGGGCGACCTACGAGTTCGACGTGAGCGGCGACCTCGAAGCCGGAGTGCTCGCGGACCTCACGAACGCCGAGGTCCCCGATTCCGTCGAGGGTAGTCACGCCTCGGGTGCGGTCGCCGGAGGCGGCACCGACGACTTTCGCTTCTCGGGGCGCGTCACACGGTTTTCCTCCGATGGCCCGCTGCGTGTCTTCCGCAACGGAAGCGAAGTGGACCCCGACTCGTTCGGGTCGAGCGGACCGGTCCCGGTCACGGTCGATACCGTCGCCACGAACCTCGAGATACCGTGGGGGGCAGCGTTCCGTGGGGACACGCTGTACTTCACCGAACGCCCCGGCCGCATCATGAAAGTCGAATCGGGAAGCGGCGAGCTAGTCGCCGACTTCACCGACCCTACACGGGCCAACGGCTACGGCGAGGGCGGGTTGCTCGGCCTCGCCTTCCATCCCGACGACCCTGACACCGCCTATGCCTACCAGACCTACGTGGACGGTGACGAGGCGGCCAATCGCATCCTCGAACTCGACGCCGCGAGCGGCTTCTCCTCCAGCGTCCTCTTCGACGGTATCGAGGGTGCCGACGGCCACGACGGCGGGCGGCTAGCGATCGATGGCGATGCGCTGTACGCCACCGTCGGCGACACGAAAGAGCCACAGAGCGCACAGGACCCCTCGTCGCTCAGCGGCGTCGTGATTCGTCTGACCCTCGACGGCGAGCCACACCCCGACAACCCCTTCGACGGCGACGAGGGTCACCCGGCCGTATACACGTACGGCCACCGCAATCCCCAGGGTCTCGCCTTCCGTGATGGGGAGGTGTACAGCACCGAACACGGTCCCGACCACGACGACGAGATCAACGTTCTGGAGGCAGGCTCGAACTACGGCTGGCCGCGCGCGTCGGGGACGGAGAGCGAGGGCGAATTCGTGGGAGCCATCGCGGCGTACACACCGACCATCGCGCCCGGTAGTGCGACCTTCTACGACGGACCGATCTCCCAGTGGCAGGGCGATCTCTTCTTCGGGACGCTCTCGGGTGAACACCTCCACCGCGTGCGACTCGACGGGCACGATGCCGTCGAAGAAGAGCGGCTGTACGAGGGTGAGTACGGCCGTATCCGGACGGCCTTCACGGGACCCGACGACCACCTCTATCTCGCGACGAGCAACCGCGATGGACGTGGGTCGCCGGTCGCGTCGGACGACAGGATCCTCCGAATTCGACCCGACTGACTCGGAGTCGGCCCATCTGCGGCTGGTCAGCGGTCGAATTCACGTCCGGTGCGACGAGCGAGAGTCCTCCCGCATCGAAGAGCTCGGGGTCTCGAGGAGACGGCCGAACACTACCGACAACTGCCGGACAGCGACGTGGCTGAAAGGTACCCGTGATTCGGTCGAGGGGAACTCAACACCCTAGCTCCTCCTGAATTCGTCCGTAATCGACCGACCAATCCCCGTCGTAGACGACCGGGATCTCCTTGGTACCGGTTAGCACCCCGCTTTCGCCTACCGGGTCAGTGTATCTCTCTAGAAGCCTCAGTCTTCCATCGCTCTTCGAGAAGCTAAGGGTGAAAAGACGAGGGTCGCCCGAATATGCGTTCGCGTGAAGGGTGACCAGCGTGTCGCCGCTCACCAGCTCGGATTGCGTCGTTTCTACCGTCGCTGTACTCGGATATTCCATACGCGGACTTGGGTCCGGATCGCGAAAAGACGTTCGTGGTAGGGTGGACCACCGCTCGCCCGTCCGCGCGCTCGCACCACTCACACCGTCTCGGACCGCCCAGATGGGAGGAAGGATCGCCGTTCTACAACGGATGGAAGTACTCCACTTCGAACGAGTGAAGGAACTACACGCCATTTACCGACGAAATGCAAGCGTCCTTCACCTCAATAGTGGTCAACAGTCCCGGCGAGGATCGAGCTATCGGAGTCGAAGCAGGCACGGAGGGTGTTCGATGAAGACCTACAGTTCACGAACGGGCGACCGTATCGTCCTTCGGACCATGGACCGACCGGACGGCGATATCGCTCTCCGCGACGATATCACCGTTCGTCTTGAACCGGGTGCTGTGCGAGTCGGAATGGACGTTTGGGGCGAACTCGTCAGCGAGTCGGACCGGACGACGGAATTCCTCGACGAGGTCATACGGGACGACCTCCAGTTCCACGTTCACATCGATACTCGAAAAGGGAAGAAATCACGGTCAGCGTTGGTCTGCAGCGCTACCGGCGACGACCCCGAACGGCTGGAGTGGATCGGATTTCGATAGCCGGAACCCGCAACTCGGAGACCGCGAGGAGGAGCTTCTCTCCTCGACGGGACCGTCACAGCTCTCTATGAAGGGACGCTGTCCTGACGAAACCCAAACGAACCGTCATTGACCGGATAGTATCGCGCCCGAACGGGATAGCGTCACTCCCGAACAGCCAGGAAGTCGTGGACGAACAGAGCGACGAATGGTACCATCACGACCGTCGACAGCGCGATCGAAGTCGATGGAGCGACGACGGGGAGAAGCGCCACGCTACACACGCCCATTTGTAGGCCAGCGAGCTGCCGTCGACGACCGCTCTCCGGAAGTGCTCCCACCGCACCTCCTCGCCGACGATGTAGCCACAAGCCCCCGAGGAAGGCGGGTCGGGCGAAGCCGACGACGAGATACCACGGTGGCAACACGCCATACGAGTGACCGAGCAATCCCGCGATGAGCAGGCCGAGGCCGTCGAACTCGGTATCGAGCTTCGCCCCCAGTAGACTCTCCGTTCCGACCCGACGTGCGAGCCAGCCATCGATCCAATCGAGCGCCACTGCGACCGTATAGAGACCCCCCGGGAGCCACAGGGCGTGACCCGTCGGTTCAGGAACGACGAGGAAACCAGCGAGCGCGGCGAGCGCTCCACCTCGCATCAACGTTGCAGCGGTAGCGATACCGAGCGTGTCTCGCAATCGCTCGTCGTCCGCTCGTCGGTTTTCCGTCAAATGTCGCCCGAGGAGCCACAGCTCGTACGTCAGCACCACGGCCGTCACCAACGTCCATCGTACGCCGTGGGCCGGCGTCCACCAGCCACCGAGAACCGTATAGCCGGTCGCGGTTCCGACGACCCCAACGACTCCGACGATCCCCCACTGGCGACGAAGTCGTCCCCGCGCTATCCCGTCGAATCCATCGCTCATGAGAGCCCAAAACAAGTCGGTTAGCCCGATCAAGAGTGCCAGCTATAAAATAACTCGTTCCGAAACCTTCGGAGCACGATTCATCAGCCATCGGATGGAACGAAGTGCTATTACGGAGGCGACGGAAGCTGACGCATGTCACTAGAGTCCGGGTCACGATTCCAACGGGGTTCGATGGGGACACTGGAGTGGGTCGGAACCGCCTTGGCGGTCCTCTTGGGGGTCGTCTACCTCTTCTTGGGTGTCGGAGGGTTGCCCGGCGCTTTCGGTGTCGCGTTCTGTCTCGCGGGACTGGGATACCTCGGGGCGACCGCTCTCGCGCTCGTCGATTATCGCCGACGTCTCGTCTACGGCGTAGGGATAATGTACAATGTTCTCCTGTTCGTGCTGTATTTCCTGCTGAACGGGGTCGACGTTTCGGAGCTCGTGGGCCTCTCTGGAGTAGTCAAGCTCGCGCAGGTGGTGTTCGTTGCGCTTTTGATGATACTGATAGACCGAAGTCCATAGAGTTCTATTGTTGCAGGAGGTCTGGAGGTATGCGACTGTCCGAGCGAACGACAGCACTTCGGATCAAAAAATAGTCGAGAGGACCGATTACTCGGAGACGATCAGCGGGTTGACGATGCCGAGGACCTGGTCCATGTTCCGTGCCATGTCGAAGGCGTTCGGCATCGAGCTCCCGGGGATGAGCGCCCGGAACCAGCTCGTGTGGCGCGCTTCGACCGAGTGGATCGACAGGGCTGCAGCGACCACCTCGTCGTTTTCGATGAGCGGTCCGGCACCAGCGTACGCCGAGGTTCCGACCGCTTCGACGCGCGCGGAGAACTTCACGAACTCTTCGAGCGAGTCGTAGGGGAAGGCGTACTCGGCGGCTTCGACCGGCGTTCCACCGAGGTCCTGGATCGTCTGCGTGAGTGCCTCGACGTGAGCCTCCTCGTGGTCCCGAATCGAACTGATCTCCTGGTAGGTCGCAAAGCGGAGCTGCGGGTCCGCGAACTGCTTGCCGATGGCATCGGCACGTTCGACATCGGTCTCGGAGTACTCCTCGAGGAACTCGTTGTAGTAGGCGGCTTCGAGGTGCTCGAGCGCGAGCGCGAAGTTCAGGATGTCGACGTCCGTGACGTTCCCGCCGCCCATCCCGCCCATCCCGCCATTGCCCATATCGTCCTCGGCAACCGGCATGGCCGAGCCGACTTCGAGGTCGATACGGTAGAGTTTCGTCTCCCCGTCGACCGCGACCAGCGCGTAGGCCGCCCCATCGGTCCCGGAGATATCGAAGCCGTTGACGGCGTTGGCGTCGATACCGAGGCCACCGATGGTGGTCAGCCCGCTGGTCGTATCGGAGTCGGGGTCGGCGTCCTGCTGGACGAGCACGTCGAGGTTGCTGTCGATGTCGTACAGCATCGTCGCGCTCGGGCTGGGAACGCTGTTTGTGTAGCCTGCAGCACTGAGCTGTGGCGTCGTGCCCTCGTTGTCGTCGCCATCCATGTAGAAGGCGTCGGGGTCCTGGCGAACGATGGAACCATCGTCGGCACTCGTGACGAAGCTGTCGCCGTCGGTTGTCACGATACGGATCGCGTCGGCGACCGGATTGAAGTCGAACCCGATGCCGTCAATGAGGTCCGTGTCCGGGTAGTCCGCCGACCCGACACTGGAGGCCGAGACCGATTTGCCGGCCTTGCTCGGCATTTCGACGGTGTAGAGCGTGCCGTTCTCGTCCAGCGCGTACAGCATCTCGTCCGAGGGTCGATAGTCGATACCGACGAGTAAGTCGTCGCCGCTGACGCCGTTGATGCGGCTGGCCTTGTCGGTCCAGATCTCGCCCGATTCGAGGTCGACGGGAACGAGCGCGTTCGCGGTGCCGTCGTCCTGGGCGACCAGCGCGACCGCGTGCTCCATGTTCGCGTCGCCGTTTCCGTCCCCTTCGGCGGGAACGAGCGTGAAGCCGTAGACGGGGGGTTGGTGATCCGCGGCAGCGGTCCCGGCCCCGAGTGTGCCGAGGGCGACCGCCCCAACGCCGACTTTCGCGGTGTTGCTCATGAACGAGCGCCGGTCGAGGGCGCTGCCGACGCGAGTGAGGAGGTCCGTCGTCGTCTCGTTCTCGCGGTCGACGTCGTCCTGTTCGTGAGCCGTGTCGTCGAATCGGAACTCGCCGAGGTCGGCGAAGCTCTCGCCCGCTTCGATACGTTCCGGGATGTTGTCTTCTGAATCCATTGGTGATGCCACCAAGAATCCAATCGACCGACCGCCTTTAATGTCTATTCCGAATACCTTCCTACATCACACCGAACGCTCACCCAACTTCATACCAGATCGGTAGTCCACGGGTCGTATCCGGCGAAATACCTCAGTGTCTCGTTCGGCATGAAATCAGCGATGGAGACCCAACAGCCGGGAAAACAGCCCCGGGAGTGGGGATCCAGACCACGAACTTCGGACCCTGATCGATATACTTACCATATCTGCAACGAGTGATCCGTGGTAATGGAGGCGGTTCTGTGGTACGTATTCATTGGTACCCGTGGCGGCGAGAACAGAGCCCGCCTCCTGCGAGCGCTCGCTAACCGGCCACGGAACCCGAACCAGTTGGCCGACGACCTGGACCTCGACTACACGACGATCAGACATCACTTGGACGTGCTCGTGGAGAACGACGTTCTCAGGAACAGCGGCGACGAGTACGGCGCGATTTACCTCCCGACGGACCGAGCGCGGGCGAACTGGGAGACGGTCGAACGAATCATCGAGCAGGTGGAGTGAGTATGGTGGAAATTAGACCAACCGACAAACGGACGAGGAACCGGACTCCGGTGAGTAGATGGACGTGTTAGTGACCCTCCTGCGCCTTTCGGCCGGGCTCAGCGTGGTGCTCTTGGTGGGTCTGATCTACATCTGGGGCCGGAACTACCTCGTCTTTCGCTCGAAGTACGCAGCCGGATTGCTCGTCTTTGCGGGTCTTCTCCTGCTCCAGACCGGGCTGACGACGTACTTCTACGCCTTCCATCCGGTGGTCTCCGGGTGGATAGCGAACCCGGAACTGGTCCATCCGCTCCCGCTGCTCGTGATGTCCTCGGCGCAGGTCCTGGAACTCGCCGGTATCGCCCTGGTCGTCTGGATCTCGTGGGATTAACTCACTGGAGTCTCTTTTGCGGCGACGGAGACCCCTTTCGCCCTCCTCGTCCGCGATCAACTGAATTGCTTCCTCTGCGACCGACGTTTTCGAGGTGAGACCGGTTCTGAGGGTCTCGTAAACGAGAACTACTGATATCAGAGAGGTGATCAAAATCGGCACAGCAACTCCTCCTGGAAGCGTACTCCGCCGACGAGGATCTATGGATTACTGCTACGGATAGCTCGCGTTGAGAGCGAACGCTGTAGTGTCTGCGCTATCGAACGGGAACATGGCAACGCAAAGCGGACGAGGGTGGACCAGCGAATCGGTAGGGCTGGCGTTCAGCCGCCTCGCGCTGGGGATCATCTTCGTCGTGTCCGGCGTCGGCAAGGTGTTCGCCACCGGGCCGAAAGCGTTGGGTATCGAAGGATTTGCCGGCACGCTCGCCCAGATCGGAATCCCGTTCCCTACTCTGGCCGCGTGGGGTGTTGGCCTGCTCGAACTGATCGGGGGGATACTTCTCCTGGTCGGCTTGCTCACGCGCACCGTCGCGGCCCTCCTTGCCGTCGATATGGCCGTGGCGACGGCGCTGGTCCACCTCCCCAACGGCTTCGTGGTGTCGGACGGCGGGTACGAGTATACGCTGGTCCTCACGCTCAGTGCGCTCGGTCTCGCGCTCAGCGGCCCCGGTGTGGTGTCGCTCAAACGAGCACTCGGACGGACGGGTTCGTGATCGAGTACGGACCAAGGTTTACGCCTCTCTGGAGCAACAATGAGATACGCGGCCGTCTTGCCGTTCGACGATTCCAAGTCTCGGTCACGAAGATGAACCTGCCTTCGTCATAGAGCCCTCGTTTCACTGTTGAAGGAGCACTCGTGGTCGAGCAATGCACGTCGACCGTGTTGCGGAACGGTTTTCGGCCGATACCCATTTCAGTCAGCGTCCATCACTCCGACGTACAACGCATGAATATCTCTGGCACGTATCTCGTGACCCAGGCGAGCCGCTCGCGTGACCGGTCGACGGAGCGGGTCGTGGCGGCCGCCATCGAAGGCGGGGTGACGACGGTCCAACTGCGCGAAAAGCACATGACCGCTCGCGAGCGCTACTCGATCGGGAAGGACCTCCGCGAACAGACGCGGGCCGCCGGTGTCACCTTCATCGTGAACGACCGAGCCGACCTCGCGGCC
The DNA here is from genome assembly GCF_000336675.1 of Halococcus hamelinensis 100A6. Classification (NCBI taxonomy): domain Archaea; kingdom Methanobacteriati; phylum Methanobacteriota; class Halobacteria; order Halobacteriales; family Halococcaceae; genus Halococcus; species Halococcus hamelinensis. Next base: position 189,498 of record NZ_AOMB01000033.1, read on the forward strand.
GCCGTCGACGCCGATGGGGTTCATCTGGGTGACGACGACCTGCCCATCGCCGCCGCCCGCGAGGTGCTCGGTCCCCACGGATACGTCGGTCGCTCCGTCTCCACGGTCGCGGCTGCAGCGGACGCCGAGCGCGCTGGTGCGGACTATCTGGGTGTCGGTGCGGTCTTCGCTACCGCTTCGAAGGACGTTCCGGCTGCGGAAGCCGAGATCGGACTCGAAACCCTCGCCGACATCGCCGACGCTGTCGACATTCCGATCGTCGGGATCGGAGGCGTGACGCCCGAGAACGCGGAGGACGTCATCGCTGCCGGCGCGGACGGCGTTGCCGTCATCTCCGCCATTACCGCTGCCGAAGACCCCGTGGCCGCGACGCGACGACTCACGACGTGCGTCGAGGAGGCCGCTCGATGAGTGCGCTCGACGAACGCGACCTCGTCGACGCACTGGCTGCGGTCGCCGACACCGAACCGCTCGTCAACGCACTCACCAACGACGTGACGGTCAACGACGTGGCGAACATCGCCCTCCACTGGGGTGGGTTGCCCGTGATGTCCGACGACGAACGCGAGGTCGACGAGATGGTTGCGAGCGCGGACGCGTGCCTCCTCAACATGGGGACGGTGAGCGAGCGTGGCGAGAGCGCGATGATGGCCGCCGGTGACGCCGCGAACGACGCGGGTGTCCCGCTCGTCGTGGACCCGGTCGGAGTCGGGGCGACGTCGACACGGGATCGCGTCGCGGAGCGCTTGACTCTCGACCTCGATGTGAGCATCGTCACCGGCAACTACGGTGAGGTGTCGGCACTCGCCGGGGCCGACGCAACCGTTCGCGGCGTCGAATCCGTCGGCGAGTACGGGGAGATCGTCGAGACGGCCATCGGCTGCGCACGCGAGACCGAAAGCATCGTCGTCGCCTCCGGGGAGGTCGATATCGTCGCAACCGAGGACGTGGCGTTCGAGGTACACAGCGGCGACGGGATGCTCGGACGGGTCGTCGGTACCGGCTGTATGCTCGGGATGACGCTCGCGGTGTTCGCGGCCGCGATGGACGACGAGCGTGCGGCGCTCTCGGGCACGCTCGCGTTCGGGCTGGCCGGCGAGGCCGCTGCCGACGGCGTGTTCGGGGAGTACGCCGGCCCTGCGAGCTACCGGACGTGCTTCCTCGATGCCGTCGCCGGTCTCCGTGACGTCTCGCTCGCCACGCCAGCCGACCGCATCGAATCGGTCGTTCGGGACACCCAGTAGCTGGAAGGCCGTCCGCGACGCTGTTCAAGGTGAGTCTCGGGACGACCGACCCGCGACCACGTACGTGAAGCTCAACCCCTCACTCGTCCTCCCGCCCGCCGTCCGGTTCGGGGCTCCTCGTCGAGTTCGTGGAGATCCCCGTCCCCGGCCCCTGACGCCACCCGAAACCCGCGCGTCCGGCGTTCGAGCGAACGCGTCGCCCGACCAACACGAGAACGTAGACCACGATCGCGGCGAGCACGACCGATCCACCGGCGGCGAGCCCGTAGACGTACGAGAGGGTCACCCCGGCGATGACGGCGATCTCGGCCGCCAGCACGCCGAACACGAGCGAGCGCTTGAAGCTCCGCGCCCCGGTCGCCGTCGCGACCGGGACGACCAGCATCGCGGCGACGAGGATGACGCCCATGATCTGTATCGCGCTCACCACGACGAACGCGGTGAGGACGACCAGCAACCGATTGAACAGTGGAACGTCGATCCGAGCGGCCCGAGCCGCGGTCTCGTCGAAGGTCACGTAGAGCAACGGGCGATACGCCAGTGCGACGACACCCGTCACCAGTCCGGTCATCGCCAAGAGTAGCCCGACACTCGCGGTCGAGACGGTCGCCAGCGTCCCGAAGAGGTACGCGTCGATCCCAACGGCGATGTCGCCGCCCGTCGCGCTGATGAGCACGCTGCCGAGCGCGAACCCACCCGTCAGCACGATCGCGAGGGACATATCGGTGTACGCGTCGGCGTACTCGACCAACACCTCGACGAGCAACGCNCCGAGCGCGAACCCACCCGTCAGCACGATCGCGAGGGACATATCGGTGTACGCGTCGGCGTACTCGACCAACACCTCGACGAGCAACGCGGCGACGACGGCGACGACGAGCGCGGTCAGCAGTGGCGGGAGGGCCAACGAGAGGGTCGTGTTCAGGAACAGACCGACCGCCACGCCCGCGAAGGCGGTGTGTGCGAGCGTATCGCCGATCATCGACATCTCCCGGTGGACCAGGAAGGTGCCGACGAGCGGGCCGATGACGGCGATACAGACCGCCGCGAGGTACGCCCGCTGCATGTAGGGATAGCCGAGCATCCGTACGCCGAGGAGCTCGCTCAGCCAGTTCATCGCAGCGCCGTAGACCGCCGTGAGAAACCACTCAAACGCGTTCATCGCACCCGGGAGATATCCCATCACCGGCTCGATAGCTACCCACGGTGCGTGGATACCGGCGGCGAGCGCGCCGACGACCGCGAAGACGAGGTGTAGAGCGGGACCGAACATAGTCAGTGGCCGTGCTGGAGCACGTGTTGCTCGGTTCCGTAGGCGTTCGCGAGGGCGTCGGTCGCGACGAACTCCTCCGGCTTCCCGTCGAAGTAGAGGTGGCGGTTCAAACAGGCGACCTGGGTCGCGTGCTCGGTAACGACCCCGATGTCGTG
>NZ_AOMB01000034.1 GCF_000336675.1 Halococcus hamelinensis 100A6
CAGCTTGGACTGGAAGCTGCCGTGGAGGTCGTCGAGACGTGACCGATACTCGTCGGCGTTGTTCGAGAACGCGTCCTCGTTTCCACCACCGATCTCCGTGAACCCCTGCTCGATGGTGCCGACGGCCGTCTTCGCCCGCAACGGGTCGAGCCAGAAGTGCGGATCCACCCCGCCCGAGAGGTCGTGTTCGTGGTCGTGATGTTCGCCCTCGCTCTCGTTTTCGTGGCGCTCATGTTCACTCTCGTTTCCGTTGTGCTCGTCCTCGCCCTGATGGTCGTGCTGCCCGCCCTCGTTCTTGTGGTGCTCGTGGTGGTCGGATTCGTTGCCGGCGCTCTCGTTCTCGTGGTGTTGTCCTCCCTCCCTGTCGTGGTGGTGATGACCCTCACCGGCTTCGAGCAGTTCGACGTTCGAACCCACCGTGACGACCGCCACGTCCGCGTTGTCCGCCTGAAGACTCGATACGAGGTCGTCCGCCCACGGTTGGAACCCCTCCATCCCGGAGACGAACAGGTCGGAATCGAGCACCGTGCCCTGTAGTTTTGGCCCCGGTTCCCAGCCGTGGCCGTGCTGACCGACCGGAACGAGCGTGTTCGCCGTCGCGGCGTCGCCGGCGACGTACGAGGCGAAGTCGCCGAAGACGAAGAACGACGCCTGTGCCGTCTTCTGCTCCTTCGACGTGCTCGACGCAGCGGAACTGGTGTTCGATCCATTGCCACCGCCGCCGGATTCGTTGCCACTCCCGGTCCCGCTCCCGCCGAGACAGCCAGCAACGCCACCGACACCCGCCACTCCAGCACCGGCCAAGACCCGCCGCCGTGTGTAGCCTTTCGTCATCCTAATTGCTAATTTCCCCTCACGATATAATAACAGTTGTGATCGAGTACGTAGATGTTGTTAAACCCGGCCGAAAGGGGTTCAGCCTCCCTCCTCTCGTCGATGAACCGCTCGCGGCCGGACACTGACCACTCGGACGATGCCGGTACCTCTATCGGTACCCGGAGAGGGTGAGGACGATCAATCGGGTGCACGACCTGCGGAGAGCGCCGCGACACGACCATCGCCGTACATCACGTATATTTCGTCGGCTCCATCCCCGTCCGTATCCGCCAACTGTGGATGGTCCCAGATCGGGACGTCACGCTCGTATGACCCGAGAACGTCGCCGGTCCGTGGGTCGATGACCGAAACGACTCCACCGTTCGTTACCGAGACGAGCTCTGGTCGTCCATCCCCATCGACGTCACCCAGGCTCGGTGCCGGTACGACCTGGATATCACCGGTGTCGAGGGTCGTCGTCCATTCGGTTGCCCCGGTGGTTGCGTTGAGACTTCTGAGCTTTCCGTCACGTGCGACGACGTAGAGTTCCGGCTGCCCGTCTCGGTCCCCGTCTTCGAGGGAACGGACCGCGGAGAAGTCCCCGAAGTCACGTTTCCACTCGATCTCCCCTTCGGCCCCATCGAAGACGACTACCTGCCCCTTCGTGTTGGCGACGACGATCTCAGTAGGCGGATCCTCGTCAGTCTGCCCAGTCGCCATCCACGTGATGGTCGAATTCAGCGGTGAAGACCGACTCCACTCGACGGCTCCGTCGGCGTCGAACACAACGAGAGCATTGGCTCCAAAACCGACCGCCAGCTCCGTGGTGCCGTCGCCGGAGAAGTCCGCGAGTGCGGGCTGTGAATTCACGTAACCGGACACATGCTGTCGCCATGCCACCGTTCCATTCGGGTGGATCACGATGGCCGTTCCATTGGTGTCGACTGCGATGATCTCCTTGCCCTCACCCTCGACGAAGTCCGCTACAATCGGTTTGGTGTACCCATAGGACGTGAGGTTATAGCTGAAGAGTCGTTGACCAGATAGTCCCTCGAATCCGTGGACTCTGTTCTCGGTCGTTTCGACGAGCACTTCCTTGGTACCATCCTGGTTCACGTCTGCTATTGCTGGGTCTGCAACTGAATGAATCGTACAGTTCTTCAGGGGGATGGAATAGTTCCATATCTGGTCCCCGGTCGTCCCATCGAGCGCCACGAACGCACATTGGTCGGAGCTGTAGTTCCCACTGATCGGCGCGTAGACGACCGACTGGCCGTCGATCCGTCCAGCGGCCGGTGCGTGATGGTTGGAGAGCACTGGCTGTGCAGTATCACTGACCCAGAGCGTCTGCAGTCCGCCGCCACCTCCGCCCGCCGTGAATCCATAGACGGCAGCGCCGCCGAGCGATAGGGTCACGATGAGAACTACTATCGCCGTTCTAGACCGCATTCCGTCTGATACACAACGGGGGGAAAACTAAGTGATGTGGTTCATACCTCGATACCCTCCCACTGGCTCTCCGCTCACTACGAATCGTACGAGAGCGCCACCACCCGCCCGTCGCCGTACATCACCAGTACCTCCTCGGTCCCATCGCCATCGAGGTCGACGAGCGTCGGATGCGTCCAGACGGCGACGTCACGCTCGTAGGACGCGAGACGATTTCCGTTCGCCGGGTCACGCACCGAGACGGCCCCACTGTTCGTTACGGTCACGAGTTCCGGCTCACCGTCGCCGTCGAGGTCACCGAGGTCGGGCGGCGGGGCGACCGAATCCTCCGTCGAGAGGTCCGCGTGCCACTCGACCTCGCCGGTTCGCGCCGAGAGCGCATCGAGGTTTCCGCCGCCAGTCGTGACGTAGATCTCCTTCGCTCCATCCCCGTCGCCGTCGCCGAGCGCGTGGATCGCGGGCCGGTTGTTCGAGGTGTTCCAGCGCCACTCCGTCGCCCCCGTCGTCCCGTCGAGCGCCACGACGCCGTCCCCGGTGGCGACGAACAGCGTCTGCTCCCCTTCGACCGACCCGCTGACGGCGAAGGCGGCGTAGACCGAGCGCTCCCAGACGAGGGTTCCGTTCGGTTCGTAGAGCGTGACGTTTCCCGGCGCGCTGACGGCGACCTCCGGACCGCCGTCGCCGTCGAAGTCCGCTTTCTTCGTGTCGGCGGTCACGCCGGCCGCGACCTGGTCCTGCCACGCGACGGTTTCGTTCGGCCGTACCGCGAACACCGAGCCGTCGAAGTCCGCGACGACGGTTTCACGGACCGGTTCGGCGAACACTGCAGGCGCGCTGTACCCGAACGAAGTGAGGTCGAAGCGGAGGGTTTCGGTTCCGTCGTTCGCGTCGTAGCCGTAGAGCACGTTCTCGGTCGTGGGTATGAGCACGTCCAGCTCACCGTTACCGTCGAAATCCGCGATCGTCGGGTCGCCGATGCCGTGGGTGGCACACGACCGGTTCCGGATGGTCCGCTCCCAGTCGGTCGTCCCAGTACTATCGAGCATGACGAGTGCGCACTTCGCGTCAGGCGTGCCAGCGACCGAACTCACCGGGGCTGCGATGAACGTCTGCCCTCCAGTACGGACCGCGGCCACGGGATGGTGGTTGACTTGGTTCGGCCGTGGGGTGTCGCTCACCCACTCCTCGGTGAGCGTTCCGCTGGACGCTGTAACCGTATCGTAGCCGACCACCGCCGCCCCAGCGAGTGCGACGACGACGACGGCCGCGACCAGCCCGGTCCGCACCTGCATACCCGCTCCTGTCCTCGTGCCCGAATAAGGCCTCGCGTTGGTGCCCCCGATTCGAGGCCCGTACTACGAGTCGTACGCGAGCGCGACCACCCGCGCGTCGTCGTAGATCACGAATATCTCGTCGTTGCCGTCACCGTCGACGTCAGCGACCCGCGAGAAGGTGTTGATCGGGACGTCGCGCTCGTACGAATCGACCGTTTCGCCGTTCGTCGGATCGACGACGAGGACCCGTCCGGCGGCGGTCACGGCGACGAGTTCGGGGTCGCCGTCGCCATCGAGGTCGCCGAGGCTCGGCGGCGGCATCACCCGCGCGTTCGTCTCGGCCGTGAGTCTGGTTCGCCAGTCGAGACTCCCGTTCGCGGCGTCGAAACTCCGGAGCACGCCGTCCCGCGCGACCACGTAGACCTCCGTTCGACCGTCGCCATCGCCGTCGCCCATCACACGGACCGACGCCCCCTGCGCACTGAGGTTCCGCCGCCACTCGACCGACCCGTTCGCGCCGTCGAGCGTGACCACCTCGCCGAAGAAGGTCGCGAAGGTGAGTTCGAGCGCGGCGTCGTCGTCGGCCTGGCCGGTCGTCATCCACTTCGTGGCGCTCGCGTTCGGTATCGCTTGCCGCCACGCTACGCTGGCATCGCGTTCGAGCACGATCGCCTCGCCACCCAACTGTCCGATGGCGATCTCGGGCTCGCCGTCGCCGTCGACGTCCCCGATCGCCGGTTGACGGACCCGGGCGTCGCCGAACGACCGCTGCCACGCGACGCTACCGTTGCCCGCGAACGTGAACACGCCGCCACCGAGGTCGGTGACGACCGTCTCGTTGCCCGCTCCTGGGAGGAGGTCGCCGACGAGCGGTTTCGAGTAGCCGTACGACGAGAGGTCGTGTCGGAACTCGACGCTCCCGTTCCGGAGGTCGTAGGCGACCACCTCCTCGGCGCTCGTTGCGGCGATCACCTCCCGATCCCCGTCGTCGTCGAAGTCGGCGATCGTCGGGTCCGAGATCGAGTGGATGGTACACTCCTCGGAGGCGATGGTCCGGTTCCACCGTTCGGTGCCGTTGGCGTCGAGCGTCGTCAGCCGACACGTCGTTCCCCGGCGGCTGTTGATCGGCACGACGACGAACGATTCGCCGTCGACGAACGCCGCCGCCGGTGTGTGGTGGTTGGATTCGAGGGCTGCCGGTGGAGTGCTCACCCACAGCTCCGAGAGGGTTCCGTTGTCGGCGCTCTGGCCGGTGAGACCACCGGGGTTCGTCAATCCGACGACCGCCGCACCAACCAGTCCGACCAAAACGATGGCCACCACCAACGCGGTCCGCGGACGCATTGGTCGGCAGTTTCGCCGTCGGATCATAAACGCTCGGCTTGGCCGCCCCGATTCGAGGATCGAACCAACACACCAGATCAATTACCTTTTTGTTCCCGTCGATGAAGCCATGGTATGAGACCGCGCCGGGCAGCCGTCGTTTTCCTCTCCCTGCTCGTCGTCGCGGTCGGGACCGCGAGCGCCCACCAGATCCAGAGCTCGCGGTTCGCCGCGCCCATCCCGCTGGAGTTCCTGTTCGGCGGTGCGGGCGTCACGGTCGCCGTCACCGCTCTCTGGGTCGGGCGAACCGGCGACGTGACCGAGTTTCGAACCTGGCGCACGCCGCTGGTGATACCATCTCGCATCGCGACTGCGGGGCGCTACGGGGTGAAGGCCGTCTTCTTCGTGGGCTTTCTCGTCACGATCGGACACGGCCTCGTCGGCCCCCAGGTCGAAGCCGAGAACGTCGCGACGGTGTTCGTCTGGTCGGTCTGGATCGCGGGGCTGGGGTTGTTCTCGGTGCTCTTCGGGAGCCCGTGGCGAACCCTCTCACCGTGGCGCGCGGTCTACGACGCGCTGATCCGCCTCGAAGGCCGGGAGATCCGACTGCTCGATTCGTATCCGTCGTGGCTCGCGTCGTGGCCGGCGTTCGTCGCCTTCGTCGTCGGCATCGGGATCCTCGAGAACCTGACGGTGGTCCCACGCTCGCCGGCATCGACCGCGGTCGTCGTCGCGGCCTACGCCGCGGTCATGGTGCTCGGTGGGATCGCCTTCGGTGAGGAGTGGTTCCGACGTGCCGACGGACTAGCAGTACTCTATCGGTTGTTCGGCCGGGTCTCGCCCGTGGGGTTCGCCGAAGCTCGTGACGGCTATCGGCTCCGATTGCGCCCGCCATGGGCGGGCTGTACGGAGGCGGTTTCGAACCTGAGCCTCGTGGCGTTCGTCGTCGGCGCGGTCTACACCGTGAGCTTCGACGGGTTCACGAGTACGCCGGAGTACCAGAACCTCCTCTTCGGGCTGCGCGACCTCCTCGACAGCGGGCCCACCACTAGCGTGCTGATCTACGTCATCGGGTTGGGTGGATTTCTCGTCGCGTTCGTCGCGGTGAGCATCGTGATGACGCAACTGAGCGCCCGGGAGTCGACCTGGCGGGAAACGGCGCTAGCGTTCGCGCCGACGGTCGTGCCGATAGCGGCCGCCTACGAGGTCGCTCACTACTACCCGCTCGTCGCCGAACGCCTCGGCGTGCTCGCCGCGCTCGCGTGGTCGATCGCGGTCGCGCCGGCGGACCCCGTGACGATCCTCGGGTGGCTCTCGCTCCCGGCGTTCTGGGGCTCACAGGTCCTCCTTATCGTCGTCGGGCACGTCATCGCGGTCGTGGCCGCCCACGCCGTCGCTGTCGAGCGCTCGGTGAACCTCGCGGACGCCCGCCGGACCCACCTCCCGCTCGTGGCGCTGATGGTCGGCTACACCGTCCTCTCGCTCTGGATCATCTCGCGGCCCATCGTCTCGTGACGATACGCCTACTAGAATCGGTACTCACCCGAGCACGTATTCCCGATCTCCGTCGAGTCGAAGTCCCGCCTGAGGGTGATCGGATGGTCGTTCTCGCGCGCCCGCATCCTCTTCCGGGAGCGGCCGACGACGTCGGATTCGCGCGCCACCGTCTCCGCCGACGCACAGCCGTCCATCCCGCTCGACGCCCCGAGGTTCTCGCCGATGGTTTCGACCATCCCCGACCCGGCGTGGACGAGACAGAGGATCTTGCTGACCCGCTGGGACCGGCTGTCCTGATCGTACCACTGGTCGTGGTGAAGTCGGATCTTCGAGAGTTCGTCGAACGCCAGCGAGGAACGTGAAACCGCGCGGCGTTTCGAGGGTTGCACCAGAATCGATAGGCCTCCCCCGCCCCGAGCGGGATTATAGAATGAATCGTCGCACGTTCGTGCGCACCGGGGCCGCCGTCGGTACGCTCGGGTCGGTCGCGCTCGCCGGTTGCACGCAGTTGTTCACGACGGGCTCTCAGTACGCCCCGCCGATGGTCGAGAACCGACCGAACGCCGTCTACATCCCCTCGCACAAGGAGGGGATGGAGATGGCCGGGATGTCTGGAATGGACAGCACGTCCGGAACGAACAACAGCTCCTCCATGGACGGGATGTCGGGGATGAACGACAGTACCTCGACGAGTGGCATGTCGGGGACGAACAACTCCTCTATGGATAGTATGTCCGGAATGGAGGGACAGCCGGCGACGCTCCGATGCGCGCTGACCTACAGCTACCCCCACCGATTCTGGACCGTCACCGGAAGTGATACCGAGAAGGTCTCGATCGCCTCCGACGACACGCTCCACCTCATGGTGAGCGTCTGGGATGCAGCGAGCGGAGTGTACGTAATGGACACCAGCCCGACGATTACGGTCTCCCAGGACGACGAGGAGGTCACGACGAACACCCCCTGGACGATGGTCTCGCAGAACATGGGCTTTCACGCGGGCGACAACGTCACGCTTCCGGGCGAGGGCACCTACACCGCGAAGGTGGAGGTCCCCGCCGTGACGACCCGACGACTCAGGGGGTTCGATGGACAGTTCACCACGCCACGGACCTTCGAATTCGAGTTCGACTACAGCCAGGAGACACTCGAGAACCTCTCCTTCCAACGCCTCGACGACCGGAAAGGGAATCGGCAGGCGATCAGCCCGATGGAGATGGATATGATGCCCCTGTCCACCGCACCCGCTGCCGGTTCGCTTCCGGGCCGGACGCTCGGCCGAACGAAGACGGCCGACGACATCGTGTTCGTCGCCACCGCGATACCGGACGCCGCCGACTTCGATATCGACGGGAGCACGTATCTCGCCGTCTCGGCGCGAACGCCGTACAACCGATACGTCTTGCCGGCGATGTCGCTGTCCGGGACGCTCACGCGCAACGGACAGCAGGTGTTCGACGGCCCGCTCACGCCGGCGCTCGACCCGGAGCTCGACTATCACTACGGGACGGGGATCGATACCGTGCAGGCGGGCGACGTTCTCGAACTCTCCGTCGAAACCCCGCCGCAGGTCGCTCGACACGAGGGCTACGAGACCGCATTCCTCCAGACGGCCACGACTCGGATCACCATCGAGTAGGAAGCGAGGCCAATGAACTACAAGCCGACCGGTACTGTTCCGATAACGAGTACCAGAACCGAAAGCTAAAACGAAAAAGGCTCCCCGACGAGTGCTACTCCGAGGCGACGAACTGTTTCGCGAGGGGGAGGACCTGCTCCATCGAGCGCGCCGTATCGAACGGGTCGGGTGCCGCTCGACGGAGGCTCAGCGTGTCGAAGTAACTCGCGTGTCGGGCCTCGACCGAGTGGATACTGAGTGCCGACGTGAGCACCTCCGAACTGGAGATGGATGGTGCCGCACCAGCGTACGCCGACACACCGACGTCTTCGAGACGGGCCGCGGTCGCGACGAACTCGGGAACGGTCTCGTACCCGAACTCGTACTCCGCTTCTCGGACAGGGGTGCCACCGAGATCGCTGATAGTTTTCTTGAGTGCCTCAACATGCGCCTTCTCCTGGTCACGGATCTCCTCGAACTGCTGGTAGGTCGAGTACTGAAGCGTCGGTCGATCGAAGTAGTTCGCGACCTCGGACCGTTCGACCTCGCGTTCTGAGAAGGGTCCGCCGCTCGATGCCAGTGCGTCGCGGTAGAACGCGTATTCGAGGTGCTCGAGCGAAAGTGCGTAGTTCAGTACGTCGACATCGCTCGGGGACGTATCGTCCGGAAGTTCGACGGCGTCCGAGCCTGCATAGCCGTGCTTCCCGGACTCGTCTCGTTCCCAGTAGAGGGAGGCGCTCGTCTCGTCGCCGGTGAGCCCTGCCCCATCTGTTGGGAAGGTCAGAACGAGGTCGTCGGCACCATCGCCATCGACATCCTCGACCGCACCGTCCTCGACTGGTCGAACACCACCACCGTTTGCGAGCAGATCTGTCGTTCCGAAGCGGTATCTGACGGCGCGCTCGGTTGGGTCGAACCTCACATCGTCTCCATCCTCGTCCGTGAATTGGGTCGAGTGAACGGCGACTGCGACCCGACCGTTCCCGCTCGTGTCGATTCGGTTTCGCGTTGATTCGGGTTCGATATCGATGTCGAGTTGCTTCGGGAAGTGAGCCGCAGCTACGCCGCTCATCATGGGAAGCGCAGTGGCAGCTGCAGCCGTCCCGAGAGCGAGTTTGACGAACTGGCGGCGATCGGTGTGCTCCGACGATCGTCGGAGTGAAGGTGGGAAGTCCATGGCTGTTTCGGACCCGCTTACCGTGGGGTCGGTCACCGATTCGACGGGGACCGTATCGTGATTTCTGGCTTGAACGTCGAACTCAAACATCAGCAGTGCGGCACGATCGCAATGTAAATATATCCGATACTTATGTCTCGTTTAGAGGTCTCCGATGAATTCAGTGGAGACCGTCCGACCGACCGGCACATCGTCAACGGGCTGCTTTTCGGAACAGAATCGTATTGCGATTTCGACAGTTTAGTTTCCTTCAGTCCGCCTGTACGCTGGAGGACGAGGAACGCTCGTTGATTTCACACGCCGGTGAGTCAGCAAGCGACGTGGCGGCGTGCAGGAGGCTCCCGGTGAGGAGTGCGATGCTCGTGACGAGAAAGAGCGTTCCGGCGGGCGAAGCGAGGTCGACGAACAGCCAGTAGATGGGTGCAGCAGCCGAAGAACCGGCGACCAGGATGACGAACTGTCCGATGATCGGCCCACAGCAACTACACGCGTTCGCCCCGATGAACGCCGCCGTTCCGACGGTGCTCTCGGTTACCTCCGTTTGCGCGCCCGACCTCCAGAGACGAGCGATGATCGCGGCGTTGAGGCCGATCAGCCCGCCGAGCATCCCGACGATGACGAAGACGCCGACCGAGAGCATTCCGACGAAGGGAATCGTCGGGAAGAACCATTCGAGCGTGGGCCACGTCACGAGCGGGAACAGTGTCGGCAGCGTCGTTACGGTGGCCGTCTGCGGTGCGTTGAGACCTTCCTCCGGTACGAAGGAGAAGAAGCCGGCCGCGAACATGAAAAAGAGCCCGGCGGTGAGCGCGACGCCACCACCGAACCGACGTGCCGTCCGGTCTCGAAGCACCGACCGGATCGCGCCAGCACAGTCCTGCCAGAGGATATATCCAACGGTAAGCGGAACGCTGAGAACGAGCGCGTACCCCAGCGGATTGGTGTACTCACTCATCCCGACGAGTGCCGGATAGGCGATCCAGAGGCCGAGCTCGATCCCCAGGATGGAATACTCGGGCCGTGTCGGCCACTGGAGCCGGCCGAGAAGGAGGCTGCCGGTCATCATCACGAATCCAAGCAGTAGTGCGATTGGTTCGTACCACGCCCGCGGGAACGGAATCGAACTCGCGGTGTACTCGGTTGCGGTAGCCAGCTGTGTGAACAGGACACCACCGACCGCAGCCAGCACCAACCCGGCGAAGACGCTCCAGAGCGCGTAGTGTGAGTAGGATGGCTTGAGCACTCGCGGGAGATACGCGCTAACAGCGGCCATTCCGAGCCCGAGTCCGATCAGGCACAGGGCGTGCCACTGCTCGAGGTGAACACCGCCAGCGTAGACGTGGGTACCACTGGTACCGTGCGCCGCGGCGAGCGGGGTCGCACAGAGAGCAACGAGAACGGTCCCGAGCCACACGACGACCCGAGTCGTTCGGCGTGACCGCCAGCCCGCGGTCGACCATTCGTCCTCATTGCCCGAGGGATCCATACGCGCCCTCGACTCTCGAAGGACATGACTCCGTCGAACGACGGTACAGTGCGTACGTTCCGGTCACGGTTACGTTCGGCAACCGAGGTCCGAACGAAGCGGAGAGAAAACCCCGTCAGAGGTTCTCTCGCTCGTTGGCTCACCTATCGCTCGGTCCCGACCGAACCACTCACTGAGGAAGTTTATGTTCGTCACCCTCCTATCGCAGGGTGTATGGTGGACAACCGAGAGAGCCTTCAGGGAGAGTCTACGGCTATTCCCTCTCCGAGTCGTCCAGTAGTCGGACGGGTTCCCGAGAGACGGTGGTACACGGATGACGAGCGTGTCCGGACATCGCATCCCTTCGGCTGGGGAGCGGCGCTCGGTCCTCGCCAAACAACGCGCTGGGTTCATTCATAGATTGGACCCTCATCAAGCCGATCGGAGGGGACATCGCCGAGAGGGGAGACGCCTCTATCTCCAGCAACGATGTCCGAAGGCCATCTACTACATCGAATCCTCGAAGACGGGCATCTCTCGGATCTACGAGTCTCCCGAGGCGATCGACCCGGACGTACCGATCGAGAAGGTCGTCATCGACACGCGTTACGAGACCGGTCTCTCGTTGCGGAAGTTCGGTGATGCGTCCCGTCTCTCCATACAGATGGTTCTCGCTTTCCTCGGAGTGTTGCTCATCGTGGGAACGCTCTATTGGCTTCCATCCCCCGGGTTCGGACTACCAGTCGATTGGTCGAGGCTGAGGCCAGCGATCGAGTTGGGTGCGGCCGCCATCGGTGGTGTTTGCCTCGCCGTCGATGTCCAGTCTTTCCACCGACTTCGTAGCCTTCGGGCGATCGGTTACACCGTGCCCGTCGAGCGTGAAACCGACCCCACAACCCAGAGTGCTCCATGACTCGCTTGGATGAGGTTTCAAAACCGCAGTCAGGTCCAAGGCACTGGACTCGAGCGAGATTCGAGAGCTCTCAATGTCGGATGATCGTTTGACGGAACGATTGATATCACGATCAGGGTGCGAAGGCGATGAGCTCAGCTACCGACGCCACGTATCCGGTGTGAGTGAGCCCTCTTCGAGAGCCATCCACCGAGGAGACCGCCGAACGCTCCGATACGAGGAATTCACATCTGTACACTGGCAGTTGTAACCCTGAGCAGCTATTGACCTCGATGGTGTGGATTCCTGGGCATCAGCCATGAGCGCTCGCTTGATATTCCGAAGATCTGGGAAGCCGGGGGCGAATCGACTACGGTAGAGACTTCTCAGCTGTTGGCTTTGTATGGTGTTGAGTTTTTCCGTGGCGGGTCGGATAGATAGGTATGAGTAGTCCGGAAGCCTCGAATCGGCAATCACGAACTGGCGAAAGTCGTCTGCGCTTGTGGATTTTGCTCGATGCACATCGGGTACTCATCGCAGGTGGCATGGCACTCGGCGTCTTTGGCGGATTGACCGTGCTCGGTGCACTTGATCCGACCCCGCTCAGAACGACGATGCGGGGGCAGGACCCAACCGATACAGCATTTCAAGCGCTTATTGCTGCTGTAATCACCGGCGTGACGCTAATCATCTCGATTGCTCAACTGTCCGTCTCACAGGAACTCGCGGCAGCTGGCAGCCAACGCGAGCGAATGACGAGTTCACTTGCGCTGCAGGAAGATATCGAGGATGCAGCCGACTCGATTGGTGATCCTAGCCCTGCAACATACTTGAGACTGCTCTGTGAAGCGAGTCGACGACAGGCGACGGCACTCGAAAAAGCGGTCGCCGAAAACAGCGACACGACACTACGCAAGAGGGTCGGTCGGTTTGTGAACCGGGTGAGCGAAAATGCGGATGGTATTGAAGGAGAGCTTGCGGACGCAGAGTTTGGCGAATTCGACGTCATTCGGGCGGCGCTCAACTATAACTACTCTTGGAAAATTTATGCGACGCGACGGCTCCGGATCGACCATGCGAATAGCCTCTCTGAGAAGGAGAACGACGCGTTTGACCGAATGAGTGACGTACTCCAGTTGTTCGGTCCAGCGCAGGAATATTTCAAGACCCATTACATTCAGTGGGAATTCGTGAACCTCTCGCGGGCAATCATGTATGTCTCAGCACCTGCGCTCACGGTCGCGGTCGCGATGCTCCTCTACGTGGATGCCGGCGTATTTCCCGGAGAAGTGCTTGGTATTGATAACATGACGTGGGTAGTGAGTGCGGCTGCCACATTTACCGCCCTCCCGTTTTTCATATTCATCTCGTATATGCTGCGGATCGCTACAATATCAAAACGGACTGGAGCGACCGGCCCGTTCATTCTCCGCGATTCCGAGCGGCTCGACGTATTCGACTGGTAGAACAAGAGGAGTTGATGCCAATATCACACAAGCATCATCGTGTGAGGATAAGTATCCCACCCGCTTGTGGCATCACGTGGTGGTCGCCAACTACGAGGGGCTCGCTGTTGACGAACTGCACTTCCCGAGACACGTACTTGCAATAGTGGGGTGAGGGTCGTAGCTCGGTGGCAGTACATCCAGGGACCTACTTGTCGGAGCTATGGAAAACGGCGGGCGGGGTTTCGATGTCGACGGTCGACCTCTCCCGCCCACTAAGCGATAGTACTGATTGTTGATGGATCTTTGGCCGACAGATCACGTATCCGTATTGCGCGGGATCAACGAACAGGACGGTGAACGGGCAATTGGACGAACCGCACGGCCGTACACTCGAGGATGAATTTGAACGCCTGATAGCCACTGACTCGGATATCAAGAACGGACCAATCGATGAGCGATGAGAATAATGCGGATACGAGTCTCGCCTCTACCCGGACTGCGGTTCGAGAGGGCTGCTGACCACGACCGTGAAACGTAGGTCCTGGAAGAAGGACCAAGCGCTCGATGAGGCTGTGCTATTTGGTAACAAGACTCAAGAGGTAGCAACCCGTATCGAGACGTGCAGGCGCGTTGCCTGTACTACGTGCGGCCAACACGGGGACACCGTGCGTAGGAGTAGACGCGAACCATGGGCCGGGGGGCAAACCGGCCGGCCCATTTTCCAGCCGGGTACCCGTTAGAAGGTAGCCACGGGAGTAGGAGACGCGCCCATCCCGTTCGTTTTTATTTCGGCGGCTAGGAGTTTCCGCCGCTCTCGGCAGTGGGGGTTGTGGAAACATCATCGACGACGAAGGCGATGAGACTTATCGCAGCGTCTCAGGGGAAGCTGTCAGCTTCTGCCGTATCTCCAGGCCTGTGTGGAATCGCTCGATGATCTCTGTTTGGTGCTCTTGACACGCAAGGACGGCAATTGCTCCGTTCTGGACTGGGATCAGGGGTTGGTTCGGGTCGGAAGGGGCGAGGTGACAGCTGGGACAACTGATACCTCCGGCTGGTCGGTGGGAGAGGAGTTCAGCGGTATCTCCGGTAGTGAGTCCACAGATGGCGGTGAACTGCTCAAGGTGGTTATCACAGCCGATGAGGGGAAGCGTGAGCTGATCGAAGAGAAGGAATGAGATCGTGTGGTCTCCGTGGGAGTAGAGAGCGGACTCGCATGCATCACACGGAATGGACGGACGATCCCGGAAATCTTCGCGCTGTTGCTGGGAAGCATCTGGTGGAGGCATAGCAACAATTCGCTCGCCAAACGGGTAAGCTACGGGGCTTCGCGGTTTCCCGAACCCACTCCCTATTAGGTATCGTCTGCGGGTTTACACGCTGATCATCGCCCACGGACGTATCTCGCCGCTGGTGAATTTCGACTGGGGTACGTGTTCGCTCGGTGTAGGAATCCAATTCTGAACAAGGTATAGAGGATCGGTCCCAGTGGCCGAGTAGTCGGGTCCGTTAAAAGTGGTGAGGGACTATATCGAGTTCGAAGATTCTAGATAGGAATGCCAGAAGAGGTAGTTTTTCGGACAGTTCTCAATTGGTTTCGAACTCGAAAATTCGCTGCAACTCGGTTTCTATTCGGGTAACAAACTCGGCAAGGATGGTATCGAACTCCTCCTCGTCGGGTATGTTCTGGACGCGATCGTGGGGATTCTCCGGGAGTTCAACACGAAATTCACCATTGCCATCGTAGAACGGCTCGCTCTCGTTGAGCACTTGGCGGTCGATCGACCGAAGGGGAGTCGAATCATATCGGTCATGCATGTATTGGTAGGCGTTTTTGTATGCTTCCTGAAGTTCATCGAGGTAGTGACTGTACTTCTCCTCGAATTTCTCGGGATCGAACGTGGTCACAACCGTTTGTTGGACGGCTGTCGGGTAAGTGATCGGGCGAGGGCCACCAGACTGTTTCTGCTGGATGGTCGATCTAGCCATCGGAGCCCGAAGAGAACGAGGGCGAGGTCTATGCCGTCACCTGACTCTCGGTTGGAGAGCAAAGCACGAGTAACAGGTAACGAGGACATCACCGAGACAACTTCCGGCCATGCTGTTTTTCCACAAGCGCTCCCCAGTACAGGAGCGCAAACGAAAGTTCAAAGTCCTCTAGACCGTTGCTCGGTCAACAAACATCCCGATGTGCCGCGCAACAATACTCTACATCCGTACTGCGGTATCCTCACAGGAAGATGCCAAGAGAGTGCAGCGCAGGCAAGCAGTCACGTACGCTACTGAGACTTTGGGAATCGCTCCTCGCGGTCTCCGAATTCTTCGCGACAGTGGTACGGAGGCTCGAAATGACGACTCATCATCGTATCAACGGCTGCTGGATCTCGTCACAAACGGGAAAATATCTCGTGTCATCGTTACCGATGCAGCGCGTTTAGGAAAGAACGTTCATGACCTTCACCGCATCGTCACCGAGTTCACCGACAACGGGGTTGCAGTCCACGTCATTGATGTAGGGCTGCAGGTCGGAGAATCTGAATTTGGGGCAGCGAGCAGGACTCCAGCTGAAACCCTCGAAATGGCAAAGGATTTGGAAATGAGTATCAAGTCCGGTCGAACGAAGGATGGCGTCGTTCTTGCTCAAGAACAGGGGTCCCACATCGGGAGACCTCCATTTGGCTTCGATAGCGACGGGAACGGTGGTCTCGTCCCAAATGAGAACTTCGAAACAGCGTTGGAGGTTATCGAACGGATCAAGACTGGGTCAAGCAAACGGTCGACAGCTAAGAGGGCCGGCACCACCCGCTCGACCGTTAGCAACATCATCAAGCAAAAGCGACTCTATCTGGACACGGAAACCCAATCCAAAGGGCACACTGAGTAACTAGCTGAGAACTCCGACCAGCTTGAATCCTCGTTGTGGCGTACACTAGATGACCCTCGTTGGCTAAACAAGCGTCGAATGTGACTGGGGTCCAACAGTCGAATCACCCGGTCCTCGTTGAACAAATATCCGCCTTAGAGTATGCCTTGTTCGTCGAGTTCGACTATCGCATCAGCCGAGAGCCCCAATCGGTCTTTGAGGATATCGCTAGTATCCTCACCTTTGCGCGGAGCAGGCTCGACATCAGGTTCGGGAGCGTCCGAGAAGTGGATCGGTGAACCGAAAACGCGGATGCCGTCCTCGAAGTCTGGGTGGGATACCTCCGGTGCCATCCCCCGCTCGGAGAGATGAGGGTCCTGAAGCACCTCCTCGATGGTCTGTACTGCACCGGCTGGGACGCCGGCATCGACGAGGCGATCCTCGATGGCCTGACGGTCCCGATCAGCGGTCCATTCCCCGATAACTCTATCAACTTCATCCATGTGATCGACCCGCTTGACGTTGGTTTCGAATCGGTCGTCATCGATGAGATCGGTCCGACCCATCACTTCGAGCAGCGTCTCCCAGTGGTCGTCCGAGGCACAGAGAATGGTGACGTATCCATCCTGTGTTTCGTAGGCGTTGTATGGAGCCTTCGCGAGGCTACTGTGGTGATTGCCCGTCCGCGGTGGAACGTCCGTTTCCTTGTACGCCGCCGCCAACTGTGATAGCAACGCTGGGAACACCGACTCGTACATGCTCGCCTCGACATACTGTCCCTCTCCCGTACGTTCGCGCTGGAAGAGTGCCCCAAGCACGCCTGCCGCGAGGTGGGTTCCGCCGAGGAAGTCGCCCGGTGCGATGCCAGTCTTGACGGGAGTGTCATCCGGAAACCCCGTTGCGTCCATCACCCCACCAGTTGCCTGCACGACGAGGTCCATCGCGAGCATGTCGCTTCTGGGACCGGTGTCGCCGAACCCACTACCGTGGGCGTAGATGAGTTCGGGATTGACCGACGAGAGCGTCTCGTAGTCAATGCCGAGTTTCTCCATCGTGCCAACGGCGTAGTTTTCGACCAGTACATCGGTCTCTTCGACGAGGTCTTTCAGCAGCTCCGTCCCGCGCTCCTCGGCGAGGTTGAGCGTGATGGCGTCCTTTGAGGAGTTGAGCATCACGATTTCGGGCGGTTCGCCGCTCTCGACACGTGACCGGAGCGGCTCGCCGAACGGGGGCTCGACCTTCACTACGTCCGCACCCATATGAGCGAGCAGCAACGAACAGTAAGGGCCGTTGTAGATCTGTCCGAGGTCGAGTACCTTGATACCGTCGAGTGGTTGTGAAGGTGTCATACAGGATGGCTGTCCCGGCCGCGTATTAGCGTTCGGCTTCCTGCTTCCAGTAGTGAACATACTGAGCGTTCGGCGCTCGAGTTTGCTAATCCGTATGTCCACCAGCCAAAGACTATTCCGTTACGGGAGTAAATCCCCCGCATGAGTCTTCAAAAGAACACTTCAACCGATCACGAGCCAACAGTAATCGTCTCCGAACTCATCGAGAACGCCGAAGCGGCGATGGCTGCCATCGACGACTACGACCAAGAGCGCACCGACGAGTTGGTTCAAGCAGTTGGGTGGGCCATCTACCCTGAGAAACGCGCACGTGAGATATCAGAAGTGGCCGTCGAGACCACGGGACTTGGCAACGTCGAAGACAAGATAAGCAAAAAACAGCGCAAGACGAAAGGCACCCTCTCGGACGTTCTTGGCAAGCCATCCGTGGGTGTCATCGACCGCGACGAGGAGGCCGGCCTGGTCGAAATCGCAAAGCCTGTCGGCGTCGTCGGCGCTGTAGTACCCTCGACGAATCCGGGCGCAACGCCGGGGAACCTCGCCATGATGGCGCTCAAAGGTCGCAACGCCATTGTGCTTTCGCCCTCGCCGGGCGGGGTCGAGACATGCGAACTCGTCGTTGAGTACATCCACGAAGAACTCGAAAAAGTGGGTGCGCCAACCGACCTCGTTCAAATGGTTCCGCGACCGATCAACAAAGCAACCACTTACGAGCTGATGGAGCAGGTCGATCTGCTACAGGTAACCGGGTCAGGTAGCAACGTGGAACATGGCGAGGAATCAGGGACGCCGAACTACTGTGTTGGCGAAGGAAACGCGGTATCGGTCGTTGACAGCACGGCCAACCTTCCGGCGGCCGCCAACCGGATTCAAGAGAGCAAGACGTTCGATTACGCAACGAGCTGTTCGAGCGATAACTCCGCTGTGGTCGTTGAGAGCGTCCATGAGGACTTCCTCGCTGCGCTCGAAGCCGAGGGTGGCTACGTCTGCAGTGACGAGGAGCGCGCGAAACTCGAATCGACCATGTTCCCGGAGGGCCACGGCTCACTCAGCGGCGAGGTCGTCGGCCAGCCGCCTGCGGACATCGCCGCCGCCGCAGACCTCGGAGAGGAAGCGCAGGATGCGTCCTTCTTCGTCGTCGAGGGCGAAGGCGTTGGTTCTGACTATCCGCTGTCCGGCGAGAAGATATCGGTCGTGCTCACCGTTTACGAAGCTCCTGATTTCGATTCGGCGCTCGACCGAACTAGTGATATCCTCGACTTCGAGGGTACTGGTCACTCTTGTGGCCTTCACACCACCGATGACGACCACGCTGAACGTATCGGACACGAGATCGATGTTGCCCGCCTCCTTATCAATCAGCCACAATGTTACGGCAACGGTGGAAACTTCGATAATGGCTTGGAGTTCACTCTCTCGATGGGGGCTGGGACGTGGGGGGGCAACCAGACCGACGAAAACATCAACTATACACACTTCCTCAACACGACGACCGTATCGCGCCCTCTCTCCGAGGAGGTCCCAAGCGACGAGGCGGTATTCGGATCCTATCTCGAAAGATACGGACGATAGAGTTCCTCGGTTTCGTAGTCAGCAAACGGCCCATCCCGTTATCGTTGGTCCCGAAGCGTCTATCAAACGTATTGAAGCCAAACCTTCTCCATGTTCTAGAATGGAGTATTGGGTTAGTTCGAGACAGATGCACGATCTGTCCGTGTTTCCCTCTTAGATATCCCCGAATAATCTCCTCGAAGCTCAAATAGTGGGGAGGACAACCAGAACAAGTAGTAACGGGGTCACTGTACATTTGCCGCTGGGATCGACAAACGTACCAACGGTAACGATGTCGGTACAATTCTCGGTAATTGTGAGCGAAGCACGGCGGTCCTCGCGTTGATGAAGTTGGTACGGAATCAGTGCAGCCGGCCGATTCTATCAATTATACAATATAAAAGACCGATTGATCTAACTCGATTGAAAGGTGGTTAACCACGATCCGTCGTAAAGTGAGAGACATCGCCATATCGAATCAGAGGTTAGCTTTAATAGCCTGTTCGTTTTTCGTCGCTCATGGAGCTTTCTCACGCAAGCACCACGCTTAATTGGTTGTTATGTTATCTACTCATGTGAGAAAGGGGTCGGATTCCGTCATGCAGCGCTGACGGATATATATCGAATATCCCTTCCAAGAAGTCTGTAAGAGAGTTCCAGCCTATGCGGCGAAGTAGATAAAACAAAGATGGATCAAATGTTCACTCGGCGGGAGGTCGTTGGCACAGGAATCGGACTCGGAGCGGCTGGTTTAGCTGGTTGTACCAGTATATCCGGTGAGAACACAGGGTCTGGCGGAACGAACAACTCTACAAGCGGATCAGGTGGGAACTATCCCTCTGAAGAGGTCTCGGTCATCGTTCCGTGGTCTCAAGGTGGTGGAACGGATCGTTCGACCCGTGCACTCACCCCGACGTGGTCGAAGAAGCTCGGGGCGAATTTCGTCGTCCAAAATTATCCCGGCGGCTCCACACAGGTCGGTGGCGAGAAGCTCTACAACGCCACTGCGGACGGGTACAACATCGCCATGTGGAATCTGCCACAAATGCAAGCGACTTGGCTGTTTCAAGACGCTCCGTATGATGGGTCGGACTTTGATTATATAGGGACAAACCACTGGGACCCAACGATGTGGTTTGCCCCGCAGGATAGTCCATACGAGAACATGACGGAGTTCATCGAGTACTCGCGAAATAATAGTGTCACTGTAGGGACGACAGCAGCTATCGGGAATACCGCACTGTCAGCACTCCTCGTTAAAGATTCCTATAATCTCGATTACCAGCTGGTGAACCTCGAAGGTGGCTCTTCGGTCCGGCAGGCAGTGCTGGCCGGCGACGTCGATGCAGCAGTCAACCAGCCATGGGCATTCAACCCATCGAACGTTGGGAAAGTAACCGCACTTGGAACGCACACTTCTGAGCCACAGAGCCTCTGGCCGAATACTCCGACGTTCAAGCAGCTCGGTATGACTGACGTCCCCTTAGTCGACGAGGGGCTTGGACAGTGGAAACTAGTCGTTGCACCCGGTGGGCTCAAGAAGAACCACCCTGACCGGTTTCAGCAATTAGTGAAGACGTACAAACGGACGATGAACGACAATGACTACCGCCAACGGGCGAAACAGCAGGGCAAACTTACCAAGATCCTTCAGTACAATGGTCCAGAGAAGACCAAGAACATCGTCAACCAGAACACGAAGTTTATGAAGAAATACCGCTCACTGATCGAGAACTTCAGACAAGGGTAATACCTTCTACACACATATCTATGAACATATCCGATTCGGATAAACCAAGCTTCAGCTTACTGGATAGAGAGGTGGTCGTTGATCCCGGTGAGGCGATCTTGCCGGTAGTAGTGCTGATTGGGTGCGGTATATACTACGGAGGGACGCGTAGCCTACCCAGCCAGTCCATGGTATATGCTGGACCGTTGCTGTACGGAACGGCGGCGCTTGCAGTTATTACATTTGCTCAGCATTCACTCACTATCGGACAAAAAACCGGTGAAGCTACCCCTCCCACACAAACATCTGAAGGGCAGACGGTCACCTCAGCAACCGATGCCGCTGAAGCGACCGCTGAGTCTGGGACCGGGACCGAACCCGAGTCAAACAACAAATACTTCAATCGCTACACTGCGGCTGGGCTAGTTGTTCTCTCGGCTGGCTACGTGTTTTCGCTTGAGATACTCGGGTTCATCTTTCCGACCGTTGGGTTTCTGGCAGCGTTGGTAACACTGTTCGGTGAACGCCGGCCGATATACATTACCACGTACTCAGTCGCTCTAACAGCCGTAACATGGGCAATCTTCATCTACTGGCTGAACATCCCGCTATGAACGGAGCTCCCATTCAATTGGCTAGCGGTTCGCTCGGAGAAGGTATCGGAGTGTTGTTCGATCCTGTTATCATAGCCGTGATATTTGTTGGAACAGCTATTGGTATCGTCTTCGGTGCTATCCCTGGCTTTTCCGCTACGATAACGATCATACTTCTTACACCCGTCACTATCCCACTTCAGCCCGCTGTTGCACTGATTCTCCTCGTATCAGCGTATGGTGGTGCGGTCTACGGAGGATCTATCCCGGCTATTCTCATCAACACCCCAGGTGCACCCGGTTCAGTAGTGACTTGCTGGGATGGATACAAGCTCACTCAGCAAGGAAAAGCCGTCTATACACTTGCTGTTTCAGCGTTCGCCTCTGGTATGGCTGGGATACTCGCAGCTGCCGTACTCCTATTGGCGGCCCCGATCGTCGCCGAGTTCGCCCTCGAATTTGGGCCCCCCGAGATGTTCCTTCTGGCGATTTTCGCGCTAACGATCATTCCAGCAGTGAAGAACTCCTCGCTCAGTAAGGGACTACTTGCGGGGCTGTTCGGTCTCTTGGTTGCAACCGTTGGAAACGACCCGCAGCTTGCACAACCCCGGGCGACTTATGGGTTGACGATACTACAAAGTGGCCTCGATTATATCGTCATCCTCATTGGACTGTTCGTTCTGACAGAGATGATTCGACTCGCGATGCGGGGGTCGACAGCTGAAAAAGTGGAGGATGAGACACTCGGTGGCTACGATCAAGTAGTTGCTGGCGTCAAGGCAGTGATCGCTCGCCCAGTTGATTTCCTTCGTTCAACGGCTATCGGGGCATTTGTCGGGTCGCTGCCGGGCGCAGGAGCTGATGTCGCCAACTTCGTCTCATACAACGAAGCTCAACGATGGTCGGGCGAAGAGAAATCCGCACTCTATGGAACGGGAATAATTGAGGGGGTCATCGCTGCTGATTCGAGCAACAATGCCACTCAGGGTGGGGCGCTCATCCCGACATTAACCCTTGGCATTCCTGGAAGCGGATCAACAGCAGCATTAATCGGGGCGCTCGCTATCCACGGCCTGAATCCCGGCCCAGGACTCTTCCAACGCTCTGGACCGATCGTCTACGCGATGATACTCTCGTTGTTCCTCGGAAATATACTCATAATTGTCTATGGACTCCCCGGCTCACGATACTTCGGGAAAGTAGCCTATATCCCGGTTCGTTTCATTATCCCGATCGTAACTGTGCTCGCGGTAGTCGGGGCATTTGCAGTGCGGAATGCACCATTCGACCTGTATGTCATACTCGTCGTCGGCGTCCTTGGACTCGTCTTTGTCAAGTACGACTATCCACTCGTCAGTCCCGTACTCGGGGTTATTGTCGGTGATATCGCTGAAACGGGGTTCGCACGAGGATGGCTACTGAACAGCGAAAGTTGGAGTGCTTTCATCACTAATAGTGGAGTGTCCATCGGCCTCACCGTTCTGATCTCCCTCTCACTCTTGACAACGATAGTCGGAAACTACCGCAAAGGACAAAGCAATTAGACCCGGATAAGCAGGGGAATACGCCGTGTTGAGGTTAGTAGGAACCATCCGCTCGCGAGAACGGAAACACATGCGGCTTGAATTATCCACTGGGTAGCAAATAGGGCAGTGGTATGACCAATCAAGACGGCTGACGGTACACCCTGATGCCGCCATCCCTGAAGCGATGGTTTATAGCAGGTCAAACGACCAGACCAGTGACGATTGGTTACACAAGGATTTTGTGGAGTTGATGCTGGTGTTTTTTACGCTGGCTAACGGTATCTCCTCTATCGTTATGCAAACAGCCACCTATCACGGCAAAGGCGACGTTCGCATCGAAGAACGACCTGATCCGGAGGTCAAGAACGCGACTGATGCCGTCGTTCGTATCACCCATACCGCTATCTGCGGGTCAGATCTTTGGTACTACCGCGGACAGCGCGACCATCCCGAGAATTCACCTATCGGTCACGAACCGATGGGTATCGTCGAGGACGTTGGCGATGCCGTTCGTCATGTCGAACCCGGGGACCGTGTACTTGCACCATTCACTATCAGTTGTGGTTCCTGTGAGTTCTGTCGGAAGGGACTCACTACCTCTTGTGTGAATGGTTCCTCCTGGGGTGGCGACGAAAGCGGAGCGCAGGGAGAAAAGATCCGTGTGCCTCATGCTGGTGGAACCCTGGTTCGGGTACCTGATCGATACAAGGACAACGAAAAGACACTCGAAGCGCTTCTGCCGCTTACTGACGTCATGTGTACCGGCCATCATGCTGCCGTCAGTGCTGGCGTCGATACCGGTGATACCGCCGTCGTCATCGGGGATGGAGCCGTTGGGTTATGCGGCGTTCTTGCCTCAAAACGCCGTGGAGCTGAACGAATCATCGCGATGGGACACCACGAGGACCGCCTCGAGATCGCCGAATCGTTCGGTGCGACCGAGATAATCTCAGCGCGCGGCGAGCAGGCTATCACGGAGGCTCGTGACCAAACCTACGGTGGTGCGGACCACGTTCTCGAATGCGTCGGCACGGAATCATCGATGGAGACAGCCGCCGCAGTTGCTCGACCGGGCGGGTCAGTCGGCTACGTCGGCGTCCCAATGGGTGTCAAAGATACTGAGTTTCTCCGGACTATGTTCAGCAAGAACATCTCGCTCGCTGGTGGTATCGCTCCAGCTCGGAGTTACATCGATGACCTCATGAACGATATACTACAGGGAACACTTGACCCATCACCGGTGTTCACAAAGACCGTCGAGCTTGATGATATCCCTGAAGGATATCGAGCGATGGATGAACGCAACGCAGTGAAAGTGATGGTGAAAGTCGACAGATCCGGCTAATTCGATCGCGAGCAAGCCTGTAGTCCCCTATACTCCCCTCCTAAACCTCCGACGCAGCACTATAAACGTAAGCTGCGCCTTTTGAACACCATCACTTAAACGATCTCTCCGATTCCCCATCGATGATGTGTTCCTCATTCGAAAGATGAGGCGCTCATCCTCGTTCAGTTGGGAAAACCCGCGAACTGCAGATTCAGAAGCCTTGCTTCTCCTGTCGTCGATCACTACGCTACTGACAGGGCTCCTCTCTTAGAAATCGTCCTCAAAGCGATGCAAGCAGTCCACCAATCCTCGATAGTGAGAGAGTTTTTCATTCCCAAAATAGAACGTGGAAATTGTGCCGCCGGACGATTTACAGGTCATTACTGGTTCACTATCGTCCTCGGAGTCGGGTTGAGTCATCCATTCGCCTCTCCTCAGTGGCTGAGTCGTGATCGACTCCGAGGAGAGTATTCACCGATTCACTATGCGTTCGTCGAAGAGGCTCGGAGAGCGCCTGTTGTGAAATGCTGAGGGGGGGCTACTTCCGCAGAAGTAGCGGATAACCTAGATATCTCAGAATCGCCTGCCTTCGTTACCTCGATCAGTGCTTCTCGCTCGGTTAAGTTCGGTAATAGCGGTATCTGCTTCTGACTTTGACGGTATTCATCTGTCGTTCGTGAGACAAGTAGCTATCCATCGATCCACCCCAAGTGACTCATCGAGAAGAGTGATCAATAGAACCTGTGACCGATAGGAGGCTTCCTATTCGTACGGTCTCATAAGTTTGACAGCAACAGTCACATACTGTACCACGATATTTTTATACAGTGACGAACGTGTAAGGCCGTGGGAGATCTCTACGACCAGACCCAAGACGAAATTGCACCGATCGACCTCAGGTTTTCAGGCGACGAACTCGAGGCGGAACTCGACCGTATCACGTCGTTCATCGACGAACAGGTCGCAAAACAAAACGTCGAAGGGGTCGTCGTCGGACTCTCGGGGGGTATCGACAGTACGGCGGTCGCTCACCTCGCCGTTGAGGCGCTCGGCGTCGAGGCGGTCCATGGTCTCGTTCTCCCCCGTGAAGTGAACCGGGACAAGAATATGAATGATGCTGAGCAGGTCGCCACCGATCTCGGGATCACTTACGATGTCGTCGAGATCGACCCTCTCTTAGAGCAATTCCTCGATCTCGAGATGGGTGAGAACCCAGAGACCACTGAGGAAGAATGGGAACATCGTTTCGTTGGAAACACGAGCGCTCGCATCCGAATGACTATCGCATACCTTCTCGCCAACCGCGAGAACAAACTCGTGCTCGGGACGGGCAACCGGGTCGAACTCGGGCTTGGCTACGTCACCAAATATGGCGACGGCGGTGTTGACTGCAACCCTATCGGTGACCTCTACAAACAGCAGGTCCGCCAGCTCGCTGCCCACTTCGGCGTTGACGAATCACTCGTCCAGAAGACCCCGACCGGTGGAATGGTCGATTACGATACTGATGAGGAGGAGTTCGGTGTAGATTACGATACTCTCGATGCCATTCTTGCACTTGCTTTTGACGACGGCACTCCGGTGTCAGCAGCCGCACGTATTGCTAACACCACTCCCGAAGTCATCGAACAGATAGTGGAAATGAAACGAGGTAGCGAACACAAACGAACAGTACCTCCTACACCAGCCGATACTGAGTGAAAACGCGATAAGACCGGGATTAGCGTTCGATCTGTGATGAGCCATTGCATCGCTCTACGTGCTGTGTTCACAATGACAAGTCCTGTATGAACTCCTGATCGACCTTCTTCGGAGGTATGAACGTGGCTACGACTGGAATGTTATTAGCTGGGCTCACCAGATAGCAGCCGTATCCCTTAGTAGCAGCCATCTTCAAGCGTCGGCACACTGCTCACGGACGACTGAAATTTCGGGAGCGAGCGGAGTAACTGGACTTTGTCGGGGTCATCGTCGACTCGTTACCCGATTGCCGGATAATGGCCAACCCTTGCGAACTAAGACCGTGGTTACTTAACGCATGAATGTTTGCGGAGCATGTGAGTAAAGCACTTCCCGCAAGACGAGCTCGGATGAAATAAATAAGTACAATGAGATATCTATCGAACGCAGCCGAGGAATTCAACCCGATAGTTTTGCTCACGTCTCTCTCGATTCTGGTTTCCATGACCGTGGTCATCGTTGGCTGGCCGGATGCCACCACGGCGACACTGTCGAGCCTCAACGAGACGATCATCACGAACGGCAGTTGGTTCTATCTTTGGCTGGTGTTCCTTTCGTTCGTGTTCCTTCTCTACGTTATACTGGGACCATGGGGGCGTATCACCCTCGGTAGTTCGGACGAGAAGCCCGAATACTCGTATCCGGAATACCTCGCGATGATGTTTACCGCCGGACTATCCTCCGGTGGATTAGAGTACTGGGGGCCCGTCGAACCGCTGGTACAGTATCAGACACCACCGCCGTTTTTCGGGTCCGGTTTGACCGGGTGGGAGCAAATAACCGGGGGGCTTCAGTACGCGATTTTCCACTACGGAACCTCTGCGTGGTCCGTCTATCTCGTGTTCGGTGTTCTGATATCGTATTTCGTTTACCGAAAGGACATGCCGGTGAGACCCGCAGTCATCCTCGCACCGTTTCTGGGTACGGACAACATCGACGGCTGGATGGGGAAAGCGGTCGATACCCTCTCCGTGGTGGTCGCGGTGAGCGGAATCACGGTTTCGTTCGGACTCGGCATCGACCAGTTTCTTTCCGGCCTCTCGTATAACTGGGGCCTTCAAACCGGCGGGCTCGGCGAAACCGTCCTCATACTGCTCGTTACTTCGCTGTTCCTCGTTTCAGTGCTACTGGGGATACAGAAGGGAATTCGACGACTCGCTGACCTCAACGTCGTTCTCCTCGTTTTCCTCACGGTGGCGTTTTTGGTATTCGGCCCGTTGTCGTTTCTCCTCAACGTCGGCACCGGTGCGATTCAGGGGTATATAACCGATTTCGTCGGGATGAGTCTGTTCTTCGATCCCAATGCTGTCGGCTGGCTTAGCTCCTGGACGGTGTTCTTCTGGGCGTGGTGGCTCACGTTTGCACCCATGATCGGGGTGTTCATGGCGCGAATTTCCCGTGGTCGGACACTGAGGCAGGTCGTCGTTGCAGGTATCATGGGATCGTTTGCGCTCACTGTCCCGTGGTATACGGCTACCGGTGGGTCCTCACTCTGGTTGCAAACCACTGGACAGGCCGACTTGCTGGGTATATACTCGGAGTTCGGTTTAGCAGGCGTGAGTTTCGGGGTTTTCGACCAAATACTCCCGTTCGCTGACGTTTTCTCGGTCGTTCTGCTACTCCTCGTGCTGAGCTTTCTGATCACGACGCTTGATTCGGCGACACTCAGTTTCTCCATCATCGCCACCGGCGGGGAGAAATCGCCGACGGCGTTCAATCGGGTCATCTGGGGCGTGATTCTGAGCGCGCTCACGGTCGCGCTCAGCCTCGCTGGCGGGATCTCGATACTTCGCTCGTTCACCGTCGTTGTCGGGCTGCCTGCGGCCGGTTTGTGTACGATTGCGCTGTTCGGTGCGATCGTCCAGCTCGAACGTGATTTCCCGGTTCTGGTCGGCGAACGGAAATACGCAGGAACGACTATTGTCTCGAAGGTGAACAGTGCGTTACCGAATCGGGAGGCGAATACGAAAGAGTCGGATGATTGATACCGTGCCCTAACCGAGGGAATGAGTATGACATTCAAACCGCCGACCGACGCTGAGTTGGCCGAGATCGCTGAGGAGCTGGGAATTTATTATACGGATGCCGATATCGCTGTCTACAAGCGCTTCATCGATAGAATACTGGACGACATTGAGTGGGTTGCTAGAGGGACGACTCCCCAGTTTGCTCCCCATGACATCGACTACTCGGATCGGGAGTTCGGACATAAGCCCACTCCCGAAAACAACCCCTACAACGCATGGATAACGAAGTGTCGGGTGGAGGGTGCGAAAAACGGTCCGCTTGCCGGAAAGACAGTGGGCCTCAAGGACAACATCTCGCTTGCGGGCGTCGAGATGACGTGTGGCTCCCGACTGCTGAACGGCTATCGGCCGGGTATCGATGCAACCGTCGCCACGAGGTTGCTCGAATCCGGTGCGGAGATCACGGGAAAGCTCAACATGGAGAGTTTCTCCTTTTCCACATCGAGCGACAGCTCGGACTACGGGAAGGTAACGAACCCGTGGGATCGAAACTACATTGCCGGTGGGTCATCCAGTGGAAGTGGTGTCGCACCGGCCATCGACGAGGTGGACATCGCGGTCGGAACCGACCAGGGTGGTTCGATCCGCGTTCCAGCGGCCTGTTGTGGTATCGTCGGACTCGATCCCACGACCGGTCTCGTCCCGTACACGGGGATCTTTCCCCTCGATAATACCATGGATCACGTCGGCCCGATGGCGAAGACCGTCAAAGAGACCGCTGTCGCACTCGAAGTCATGGCTGGTAACGATGGACTGGACTCCCGACAGCCACCGTCGCTCGATACGGATACCTATACCGAGGGACTCGTCGAGGACGTGACCGACATCGAGATCGGCGTTCTCGCCGAGGGGTTCGAACACGACGAAAGCGAGCAGGTGGTCAGTGATGCAGTTCGGGACGCGATCGCCACCTTCGAAGATCTAGGGTCCACGATCCGATCGGTTTCCGTTCCCCTCCATGACAAGGCATCCAAATTCGCGTTCGTCATCTGGGGCTATGGAGGGTTGCAGATCTACAAACAGTCGGGCCAAGGGTCATTGTACAAAGACTGGTACAACACCGAGCTCATGGAGACGTTCAAGCGATCCAAAAATACTAGCATGAACGAACTCTCGGACACCGAGAAAGCGATACTATTGGCTATGGGATACTTCGACCACGGATATCCGGACCCGATATATGGGAACTCCCAAAACCTCAGTTTGGAACTCCAGCGGAAATACGACGAAGTATTCGAAGACGTGGACGTTATTGCCCTTCCGACGATCCCGATGAAACCGTTCGAAATGGACGGGGCGAACGACCGCGTCGACCGGCTTTTGCGTGAATCCCACCTCACCAAGAACACGTCCCCATTCAGTACGACGAATCATCCGTCGATCTCCATTCCGGTTGGAACGGTCGATGGCCTACCTGTCGGTCTCCAGCTGGTCGCGGACCATTTCGAGGAAAAGAAGCTGATCCGTGTCTCCTATACGCTTGAGCAGAACATCGATTGGAAGGACCGAACGTATAGCACCTGAAGGGTTTTAGCGCGACGTCCCGGCTCGATAACTCGTTTATACGTCGTGGATCAGGTCGCGCTCGCGTGGTTACCGATGGGATGGGTAGTTGACTCCGTAGCGATCAGCACGTCATTGGTCGGGTCGTGAACCCCCCCACCGTCTCACGTCCCAACCCTGAACAGGTTCCAAGCGAGAGAGCGTTGTTCGACTCTCATCCCGAAAAGTATGGGCGATAAGAACTCTCATTTCAGGACGGCTCTCTCCGCACCGAAAGCTCGTTCAGCGACGTACATCACCGATTAGCTTGCCAGAACAAGCACCATCACTAATACGATGTGGACTTCAGATGTAGTAGGAAGAAAGGGGTCGGTTTCCAACATGCTCCAAAGGGAGGGGTTTGCGCCAGTATCGAGCGCTGAACACCCGAGCGACGGGAGAGCAGCGAACCGGATCAGTAACCATCATGACCATGTTAGATTTCCTCGACACACCAAGCCGTACCACAAAACCACGCGATGCCGGAATCACCCACGCACTCGACGCCGGGAAGGGCCCACAGGAGGTACGTGACCAGCTCGACGTCTGTGGGGAGTTCGTCGATATCGTGAAACTCGGCTGGGGGACCGGCTACGTCTCGAATCGGCTCGAAGAGAAACTGGCGCTGTACCGACGCCGCGACATCACGCCGTGTTTCGGCGGCACCCTGTTCGAGGTGGCGGTCATGCAGGACCGCTTCGAGCCGTTCCGCGAGAAATTGCTGGACCTCGACATCGACCTCGTCGAGGTGTCGACCGGGGTCATCTCACTCGATCACGACGAGAAATGTGAGTACATCGAGCGTCTCGCCGAGGATTTCACCGTGCTCTCGGAGGTCGGTCGCAAGGATGGCGACGACAATCTCGACCTCGATGCGTGGGGCGACCGTGCGGTCCGCGAGCGCGAGGCGGGCGCGTGGAAGATCGTCGCCGAGGGCCGTGCGAGCGGATCGACCGGCGTCTACGGGACCGACGGAGACGTGCGCGACGACGTGGTCGAACGACTCACCGGCGACCTCGATCCCGAAGAGATCGTCTTCGAGACGCCACAGCGGAGCCAGCAGGTCTGGTTCATCGAACAGCTCGGCCCGTCGGCGAACCTCGGGAACATCGAACTCGACGACGCAATCGGACTAGAGACGCTCCGGCAGGGACTCAGAGGTGACACGGCGGAGCTGTTCCACGGTACGGAGGGCAGTCCCACGGAGGACGGACGCTGTCTCGACGATATCGCCGACGGATCCGGGTGTACGGAAATCTGGGAGCACCTCTCCGAACAGCGCCAGTCATCCGACGAACAGCGCGTTGAAAGTGAATAACTCGACACACAATGACTGCCAACACCACAACTGCGACCGAAACCGAAGCGGCACTGAACATCGACGGCGAACACATCTTCCATCTGGCGATCCCTACCGATGATATCGACGCCGCCGAGGCGTTTTACATCGACGGAATGGGCGCTAAAAAGGCCAGGCGGAAGGACGACCGTCTCACGATGGACTTCTACGGCGACCAGATAGTCTGTCACAAGGCCTCGCCCGAAGACATCGACGAGGACGTGACGATGTATCCGCGTCACTTCGGGATGACGTTCACCGACGAAGCCGACTTCGAGGCACTCGTCGAGCGCGCCGAGACCCACGATCTCCCCTTCTTTGAGGAACCGATGCGTCGGTTCGAAGGTGAGCACGACGAACACCGAACGTTCTTCCTCCGAGACCCCTCGAATAACCTCCTCGAATTCAAGTGGTACGAGAACAACGAGAACATGTATTGATGGAAGTCACCGTTCGTTCACCACCCGAAGCCGACGAGATCGTCACTAACGACGATGCCGTCGTGGTGGTCGATGCCCTACGGGCGAGCGCGACGGTCATCGCACTGCTCGAAGCCGGTGCGGAGTCGGTTCGACCGGTTGTTTCCGTTGATGATACGGATATTCCGGACGACGTGCTCACGGCGGGCGAGCACCATGGCGAGCGTCTCCCCGGATTCGACTTCGGCAACTCACCACGCACGGTTCGTAGACATGCCGATCGCGTGGCGGGCAACCGAGTCGTCATCCAGACCACGAATGGCACGAACTGCGTTCGCCGGTTCGACCACGCTGCCGACGTACTGATGGGCTCGGTAGTGAACGCCCGAGCGCTAGCCGACACCATCGGCAGAACCATTCCGGACTCACGCCGGGTGATCGTCGTTCCCGCATGGCGACGGGGCGACTACGCTCCCGAAGACCGATATGCCGCCGAAACACTCGTGCGAGCAATTGAGCGTGCACTCGGACGTAACCTGTCGCCGTACTCCAATCGCTTCAAGAAGACCGACGCTGTAACCGTCTTCCGCGAGTCCGCCACTGGTGAATTTCTTACTGACAAGGGTGCTGAACAAGACGTTCGATTCTGTGCTCGACGAAATGAGTTCGACGCTGTCCCCTTCCTCCGCGAGGAGGGTTTTGTCGATCGAACCCGGTCAAGAGAAGAATAACCACGGGTCTCTATTGGGTGGAGGACCAATCATCGTGCACGCAGTCGGAACTGGTCTTAGCAGCTCGCCTGTCGTCTCGTGTCGCTCGTTGTTTTCGGGATGGGGTTTCCGACTGCTTCGAGCTGTGGTCAGGGAGATGGTCGAACGACCACTCCGCTTCGGTCCGGCGACATCCCACACCATTCACCACCAGATCGAGGATCGAGCAGCCCGTTTGGAAGAGAGTGACGACCAGCAAAGGGCTTCGTGAGGTACTGATCCCTCCGTTCACCTCGTTCATCGACGTGGGAATCGTCCGGTGGTACCCCCCACGGCAGTTTAAGCAGCTCCAGTCT
This sequence comes from Halococcus hamelinensis 100A6, assembly GCF_000336675.1. Taxonomy (NCBI): domain Archaea; kingdom Methanobacteriati; phylum Methanobacteriota; class Halobacteria; order Halobacteriales; family Halococcaceae; genus Halococcus; species Halococcus hamelinensis. The sequence continues at coordinate 32,028 of NZ_AOMB01000034.1, forward strand.
ATATTTCGAGGCATGGCTACGACTGGCCCGGAGTCAGTGGTACGGAGGTATTACGAGTTCGTGGACGCGGCTCGCTATGACGACCTCGTGGAGCTATTCGCCGAAGACGTCCGCTACGAACGGCCGGGACAGCCTCCTATCGAAGGACGGGATGCGCTCAGGGAGTTCTATGAATCGGGTCGCCCGCTCGAAGACGGCACCCACGAGATTCACAGCGTGATCGTCGAGGGCCCCACCGCGGCGGTCCGGGGTTCGTTCAGTGGGAATCGACATGGCGAGCAGGTCCGGTTTGGGTTTGCCGACTTCCACGAGTTCGAGGACGAGGTGATCACACGCCGCTACACCTACACCGACCGCGATGAAGTATAACCTCTGGTATGCCACGTTACGAATGTACCGAGTGTGAGTGGACGGGTGAAACGCTGTTCGATGCACTCGATCACGCAGAGGATCACGAGGTTCGCCTTGCTGGGAAGTAGTCGCCATCTTCTCCATCTCCTACCCAACCCCCAACGGATGCTCATCTTCCAGTTTCGTGAGACGCAAAGTGCCAGCTAAACCACGGCAGTGCTGTTGATGATAGGTAGAAACTACGAGAACAGTCAGCGGTACATAGCGACCGATGTGTGCGGCCCTATAGTGTTGTTTCCAGCCCTCATAGTGTAGTGTTCAGAGGAGAACATGGTGTGTGCTGTTGAGATGTTCCGCCCCTGTCGACCCTGCAGTGTGTCTGGCACTTGCAGGCTATCCGCTTTCCCTCTAGAGGTTCCCATTCTCATCCCGATCTCAATCATGGGAGAAGAAAGCGTCGAGAAGAAAGCCGAACAGATCGGTCCACAGAAACAGGACCGCCAACCAGGAACCGAAGAGGAGATGCAACCACCCGCGGATTTCATCCGTAACAGCTACAACGGAAGCGACAAGCTTGCGGGAAAAGTTGCACTAGTGACCGGTGGTGATAGCGGTATCGGGCGTGCCGTCGCCGCCCATTTCGCTAGGGAGGGGGCGGACGTCGCTGTGCTCTATCTCGACGAGCATGACGACGCTCAAACAACCAAGGAGATGGTTGAGGACGAGGGGCAAGAATGCCTCTTGATCGACGGAGATGTGCGTGATAGCGCCTTCTGCGAAGCCGTTGTTGAAAAGGTCCTTGACACACTCGGTGAGATCAACGTTCTAGTCAACAACGCAGCTCAGCAAGTCGTCAAGACCGACCTCACCGAGATCGCCGACGAACAGTGGGAAGAGACCTTCAACATCAACATTCACGGCTACTTCTATCTCACACGAGCCGTCCTTCCTCATCTGAACGAGGGCGATACGGTGATCAACACGACGTCGATCAATGCTTTCGTCGGCAACGACATGCTGATCGACTACTCCTCGACGAAGGGTGCAATCGCCGGGTTCACACGGTCGTTGTCCCAACAAGTAGTAGGGCAGGGAATCCGGGTCAATCAGGTCGCACCGGGTCCGATCTGGACGCCCTTGATCCCAGCCACGATGGGTCAGTACGACCCCGAAGTCGTCGAACAGTTCGGAGAAGACGTTCCCATGGGTCGTGCAGGCCAACCGTCCGAGCTCGGCCCGGCTTACGTATACCTCGCCTCGCAGGATTCGTCGTACATGAGCGGTCAAACGCTCCATCTCAACGGCGGAACTATCCTCAACGGATAGATCTGGAACCGACCCTCTTTCGGGGGATTCGAGAGGACCCGAGTATAACTAGGGAGGGAGAATTTCTCCGCCCATTGTGCAGGAAGCGAATGCTAGTAACGAGATAGAGACGCTACGGTGTGATTCTACAGCCGCCACCGTTTCCCGGAATGGACTGGTATCCCCTCGTCGCGATCGTCCTCCCTATCGCCATCGTTTGGTTCGCTTATCAGGTATATCTCGTCTATCGCTAGATCGGCATGGAGAGTCGTGAACTTGGCACGACTGTTTCTCGACGGATGACTCGGAGCTCTGTCTACTCAGTTTCCATTCCCTTCGGTGATATATTCTGGCGGCACTGTGTCAGTCGTGTAGATACCTCGTCCACGCTTGGCGATTTGATGCCCATCGTTGACCATGCTGCGGCTATCGACCGTCAGGACGATCGGCTCTGCGGCATGGCGTTGCCCGACAGTTCGAGCCTCCGATTCCGTCCCCGAGAGGTGGACTGCCTGTCGGCTCATCGGCTTCAGTCCTTCTTGGAGGATCGCGGTACGGTTGCCGGGGGCGGTTCCGTGATAGAGCCGGGCTGGAACCGACGTGTCTCTGGGTTCGAGATCGACGGCAACCGAATGGCCGTACGTTGCTCGGGCACGTCCTGCATCGCGCTCGTATCGACCTTTCGGGTCGGTTGCGATGACGCCGGCGACCTGCTCTGGGGTACTCCATGAGTATCGATGCAAGACACTCTCGACGAGAGCGTCGTATGCTGTCCACCCTCGCTTGTCGAGTTCCAAGTCGGCATCACTCGGGAAGTGCCGAAGCGCCCCGCTCATGAACTTTGAGAGGCGCATTCGGCGTTCGGAGGAGATGATATGCGCACCTATAGACTCACAGACAGGACACTTCTCCGTGGTGAAAAAGCCGTGCTCATCGCACGAGTGAATCGTGCTCATGAGTGTTCTAGCTGGTCTTCAGGCTCGTATATCATACGAAGTCGTCGTCGACGACCGATAGCGCTCGTACAATCGGCGACCGTCTCTCGGACTCCCTGTCCCGATGCAATACTAGAGCACCAACGTTCCTCGTCCAATCCCGGATCATCTCGTATCGTGCTTCCTAAAGAGAGAGCTGATGCAAGCTAATCACCAGACGACGACTCATCCGGCTCTCGTCTGATTGGCTTGCTGGAAGGTGCTGAAGCGAACGGTCACACGTGTGCCTCCCGCTCTCGATTGAATGCGATCGCGAAGGTGCTCCGAGAGGTTTGGATACGACTCGTTCGACGCGCTGACCGTGACCGTCGCTGATTTCGACGACGACGTCAAACGACTTCCGAGTCCAGCATATTCGGTCTGGACCGACACCGAGTTCACGCCCGAGTAGGCCGGGTCGTCGAGAACTGCATCGACGCTCTGTGTTGCTGTTTGCTGAAAGAGTGCCTGTTGAGAGACTGCAATACCGGCGACAGCAACCGCTCCGACGATGAGAACGACCGTCACGAGAGCCGCGCGGGTTGGAACTCGATCCCCAAACGAGAGCTTGCTCGGGTCTTGGTCCCGGTACAGCACCCACAGGACGAGGTACATGGCGAGGTTGACGACCGCCATCGTGCTCACCAAAAGCAGTCCACTCCCGAGCGCAACGAGATACTCACTCCATGCTAGCGCGATTCCGACAGTCGCTGCAGCAGGGATGAGCGCGGCGGCGATCATCACACCGACGAGCGAGTTCGAGCCCTTCGTCGTGAGCCCGAACGCTGCAGCCGCCCCGGCGGCCGCCCCGACGATGATCGAAAACGGTGTCGGGGCTGCACGAAGGGATACGAGCTGCAGCGACGTGATATCGAGCGAGGTGGGAGCGAGCCCGATCGTTTTGACGACCAGTCCGAACAGAACTGCACCGATCACGCCGGCAACGAGACCGAGTGCCTGAATTCGAACGCTGTCGACCAGCATGGGTCGATCGTCGGCGACAGCACCAACCGTTGCCGTAAGAACTGGCCCGACGAGGGGAGCGATCACCATCGACCCCACCACGATCGCCGGCGAACCGACGAGCAGCCCCGCTGCAGCGATGATTGCACTGAGGAATATCATCATCGCATACGAAAGCGGGTCCTGACTCTGGTCACGTGCTTTCGAACGCAGCTCAGGGAGACGAAGTGGGTCGTAGTCGTTGGCATACCGTTCCTGGAGTTCCTCGATGTGTGGTGTGTTTGCGTTTTCGGCGTTCAGAACGATGATGTAATCGTCGTCGAGTCCCGCCTCACGGATCTCCTCGAGGATGAGTCCGAGACCGTCCGTCGGAATCGGGAATTCGATGACTTTCGAACTTGGAGAGTCCTCGTCACCCGGTGTGACGATGAAATCGATGTCGTTGTCGTCGAGGATCTCGAAGATCTCCTCGAGATGTTCTTCGTCGGCTAATAGACGAATGAGACGCACGATGGTATTGTTGACTCGACGGGCAAAACCGTTCGTTCTGCGAGTGACAGTCCGCTCTGTTCTCTCGAATCGTCACGTTTGAGGGATACAGTAACCCGAGTTTGGCCAAGACCGACAAACGAATACATCGGTTTTAGGGTCGAGATCGGCGCATTGAGGCTACCGACTCGTCGACTTCCTAATTAGTCAATCCCCACTGGATCCGTCCATTTCCTCGATGACGTCGTCGGGGTCCTGGATGTCGGTGGTGGCCTTGCCGGTCTTGATGGCTTCGGCCTCCTGTTCCATCTCCTCGACGTCGAGTTTGGCCTCCTCGTCGATGTTGCCGAGTATCTCGTCGATGTTGTCGAGGCCGATGAGTTCGCGGGTCTCGGCGTCGAAGTCGAGGCTCTGGAGG